>CAXSEO010000001.1:0-27286 GCA_964235525.1 uncultured Sphingomonas sp.
CGACACCCGCCGCTCCATCGGCAGATGCGACCGCGCGATCTCGAAGCTGTTACCGACCGAGTAGGACGGCTCCCACCTGAGCCCCGCCGTGCCGCTCTGCAACAACCGCTCGCCCGGCCCGAAGCGGATATCGCCGAGCTGCTTGCGGCTAATGGTTGCGCGCACCGCGCCCGGGCCGCCGACCAGCGTCAGCAGCTTGTCGTTGGCGGTGTTGTCGCTGTGCGTCAGCGCGCGGTCGAGCAGGTCGCCGACGGTGGTGCGATAGCCGCCGCTCTTGACCACCAGCGCCGCGATCGGCTGGTGGAACAGCGTCAGATCTTGCGGGCGGACCAGCACGGGGTCGTCGAGCGACAGCCGACCCGCGTCGAGCTGGTCGAGCACGGTGATCGCCACCCACAATTTCGACACCGACTGCTGCGGCAGCCGCCGCCGCCCGCCCGCCTCCACCGTCCAGCCCGCGTCGACCGCGCGCACCGCGATCCCGCACGTCCCCGGGAACTGACGATGGAGCTGCGCGATCGCGGACTGCAGCCGCGCGGGCGGGTGGTTCACGAGATGCTCGGCCGGGGGCACAGGCATCGCGACACGATAGGGCGCGGAGACGGCGGGCGCGGTCGCGGCCGTACCGGGATGATCGGTCGGCCCGCACGCGGCCAGCGCCGCGAGCGCGGCCGCCCCGCACGCCAGCGCGCGCAGCTGCTTTGAAGGTAATATCATTCCCGCCACGTCACGAACGGGCCTAAGGCTCGGATTCAGCATGTGAAACCGGCCGATAGTCCGCCTACGGTGAACCGCGCCTGACACGCGGTGAGGCGTCCTGCTCTGCAATAAGCGTTGGCGACGGCGGCCGGTCGTGGAATGGCCCCGGCGTGATGCACGGTTTCGATTTCGCCAATCTCGGCCTGCTGCTGTGCCTCGCCACGCTGGTGGCGATGGTGTCGCGGCGGCTCGACCTGCCTTACGCGACGGGGTTGGTGGCAGCGGGGATCGCGCTCGCGCTGCTGCTCCCGCGTACCGCGCTGCCGCCGCTGACGCCGGGGCTGATCTATTATGTGCTGTTGCCGCCCTTGGTGTTCGAGGCGGCGATCCAGATCCCGTGGCGCGCGTTCCGGCGCGAATGGCCGCTGCTCGCCGCGCTGGTGACGCTGGGCGTCGCGCTCGCCGCCGGGGTGGCGGCGGCGGGGATGCACTGGTGGGCCGGGTGGAGCTGGCTCGGCGCGGGATTGTTCGGGGTGCTGATCGCCGCCACCGACCCGGTATCGGTGATCGCCGCGTTCAAGCAGACGCGGGTGGAGCCGCGCCTGCACCTGCTGGTCGAGGCGGAGAGCCTGCTCAACGACGGCGTCGCGGCGGTCGGCTTCGCGGTGCTGAGCGCGCTGGCGGCGGGCGGCGCGACCAGCGTGGGGGGCGTGGCGTGGCAGTTCGTCCAGACCTCGCTTGGCGGGGTCGCGGTCGGGCTCGGCGTCGCGGCCGCGTCGATCCTGCTAGCGGGGCGGACCACCGACCGGCTGGTCGAGCTGACCATCACCACCCTAGTCGCCTATGGCTCATTCCTGCTCGCCGAGCATCTCCACTTCTCGGGGGTGCTGGCGACGCTGGCGGCGGGGATGCTGGTCGGCAATTGGGGATTCGTCGGGCAAATCACCGATGAAGGCCGCGCGGCGGTGCTGGGCTTCTGGGACTATGTCGCGTTCCTGATCAACTCGGTCATCTTCCTGCTGATCGGCGGGCGGCTGGCGCAGCTCGACATCCGCTTCACGCTGGAGGCGACCGCGCTGGCGGTGGTGCTGGCGCTCGCGGGGCGAGCGCTGGCGGTGTACCCGGTGGTGCTGGCGTTTGCGCGGACGCGGCTGCGCGTCCCGTGGGCGTACAAGCATGTGCTGTTCTGGGGCGGCCTGCGCGGTGCCCTCGCGCTCGCGCTGGCGCTGGCGCTGCCGGTGCAGATCGCCGAGCGCGACGCGATCGTGACGGTGGTGTTCGCGGTGGTGGCGTTTTCGGTGTTCGTCCAGGGGCTGACGATGCCGGTGCTGGTGCGGCGGCTGGGGCTGCTGGTGAAGTCCTAGGGCATCAGCACCGTATCCACCGCCTCGGCCAGCGTCTCCGGATAGTCGAGCGTGTAGTGCAGCCCGCGGCTTTCGTGCCGATGGAGCGCGGAGCGGACGATCAGGTCGGCGGTCTGGATCAGGTTGCGCAGCTCGATCAGGTCCGGCGTCACCCGGAAATGGCCGTAGTAATCCGCCACCTCGTCGGTGAGCAGCTTGATCCGGTGCGCCGCCCGCTCCAGCCGCTTGGTGGTGCGGACGATGCCGACATAGTTCCACATGAACCGGCGGATCTCCGTCCAGTTCTGCTTGATCACCACCTCCTCGTCCGAGTCGGTGACGCGGCTCTCGTCCCAGGCGCGGATCGCGGGCACGGCGGGCAGCTCGTCCCAGCGGCGCGCGATGTCGGCCGCGCACGCCTCGCCGAACACGAAGCACTCCAGCAGCGAGTTCGACGCCAGCCGGTTCGCGCCGTGCAGCCCCGATTGCGTGCATTCTCCGGCAGCGTAGAGCCCGGGCAGGTCGGTGCGCCCCTCGCGGTCGATCAGGATGCCGCCGCAGGTATAATGCTGCGCGGGCACGACCGGAATCGGCCCGATCGTCATGTCGATACCGAGGCCAAGCAGCTTCTCGTAGATCGTCGGGAAATGCCCGCGCACGAACTCCGGCGGCTCGTGGCTGATGTCGAGATGGACGTAATCGAGCCCGTAACGCTTGATCTCCGCGTCGATCGCGCGCGCCACCACGTCGCGCGGGGCGAGCTCCATTCGCACCGGGTCGTAATAGGTCATGAAGCGCTTGCCCGTGGTCGGGTTGATCAGCCGCCCGCCCTCGCCGCGCACCGCCTCGGTGATTAGGAAGTTCTTGGTGTCGAGATGGTAGAGGCAGGTGGGGTGGAACTGCATCATCTCCATGTTCGAGATGCGGCAGCCCGCGCGCCACGCCATCGCGATGCCGTCGCCGGTCGCGCCGCGCGGGGCGGTGGAGAACAGATACGTTCGGCCCGCGCCGCCGGTGGCGAGGATCGTCGCGCGGGCGGTGTGAAGGTTCACCTGCCCGGTGCGCCGGTCGACGGCGTAGACGCCCCAGACATTGCCCGCCCCCGAATAGCGAGCCTCGTGGCGGCTGGTGGCGAGGTCGATCGCGACCTGGTCGGGGACGAGGGTGATGTTGGGATGCGCCTCCGCCGCGCGCTGCAAAGCGTCCTGCACCGCCCAGCCGGTCGCGTCGGCGACATGGACGATGCGCCGGTGCGAATGCCCGCCCTCGCGGGTGAGGTGGAGCGCATTGCCCTCGGTCGCGAAGGGCACGCCGAGCCGCACCAGCGTCTCGATCGCGGCGGGCGCGCGTTCGACCACGAACTCGACGACCGCGCGGTCGTTGAGCCCCGCGCCCGCGACCATCGTGTCCTCGACATGGTTCTCGAACGTGTCCCCCGGCTCCAGCACCGCCGCCACGCCTCCCTGCGCCCAGGCGGTCGCCCCCTCGTTGATCGCCCCCTTGGCGAGCACGGTGACGCGAAAGCGCCCGGCGAGGTTGAGCGCGGCGGTGAGCCCGGCCGCGCCGGAGCCGATGATGAGGATGTCGGAGGGGGGAGGCTCGCTGTTCATGTGAACTCCGACCCGCTAGCGGGTGAGGGCGTAAAAGGTGTTGCCCTGCAATGTCGTCACCGCCCGGAAGTTGCGACCGGGCGCGCCGTGCCCGGCGGTCCGCCACGCCACCACGCCAAGCCCGCGTAGCTCGACCGGCTGCTCGACTTCGGTCGCGGCAGTGACCGCGTTCTGAACGTGCCGGGCGTAAGCGGCGTGGCGGGGGTCCTTGGCGTTGTTGCCAGCGCGAGGATCAGCTCCACCTGCGATAGAAAGCTGGCAGGGATGTTCGGGTACGCGCCGAATTCGGCGAACTGGCTTTTGTTGGCAATGATCGCGATCTCGTCGCGAGCGCCGGGCGCGCCCCACAACTTCGGGGCCTTAAGTCTGTTCTCGACGGCTTGCCGCATCAGCCGCATCGCCTTGAGCGCCTCGTCGCCGTTGTAACTCGCGCCGTAGCCCGGCGACCGAGTCTCGTGCAGAAACAGTCGTTCCATCAAACCTTCGGGTGTGGAGAGCGGTGCGAGGGCGAGAGCGGGCATTAGCTCTGCCCGCGAAGCACAGTGAAGGTCGTTCCTGTTCGCCGACAATGGTCGATCAGAGCCGTGACATACGCGCGGGTCACGCGCGTTGTGCTTCCGGCGATATCCTTCTTCGTTGGCACCACGTCGGCGTTGAGATCGACGGTGGCACCCGCGTCCTGGCTCAGCGCGTCAATCCTGCCGGTCGGCGAAGGCCCGTACCGCAACAAGCGGTTTCCCTCGGGCCAATAGACTTCCAAGGACCGGTCGCCGCGCCCACCGTTCGCGCCCATCGGCGCGCGCTCGTCCCGGATCACCGCGCAGAAATGGTTCACCCTCGCCGCTCCCTGCTCCGTCGCGAGCCGCCGAAACTCCTCCGCAACCCGCCAAACCCCGACCCCGCAACCGGCTTGCGCCAGCCCACGCGCGCGGCGGATGGCGCGGCGGTGAGAAGGGCCAACCCGACCAGAAGGCAGGCGCGGAACTTAGCGGACGTTATGCGTAAAGGGGAAAGAAGATACGCGACGTTTGGGGCCGGGCGGTGCGGGAGTGACGCGAGCATAGGGCCATGTGGCATGAACCGGCCGTGTGGGACAGGGGTAGGTAGCTGGTCTTGGGCGGCTTAGTGCTTGTCTTGCGCGAATAGCTGGTGCAGCGAGCTGTAAGATTTAATGGTGGAAGTTCTATGTGGTTCCGGTCTAGAAACATTGGACCTGTCGGTCCTCGACCCGGTCCGTGGGACTTGGGTGAGTCACTCCTCGTTCAAGAAGACGGCGCACCTCTAGATCTGCGGGAGTTGCGGTCGTGGTTGATCGAACAGTATCTAGGGTCAAAAACATTCAGCGCAGGCGTTTACGTAGGATCGCGTATTAAGGCAAGTATGGTTAAGACGGTCAGAAAGTCTATGAACATACCGAAAGGTGATATCGTAAAGGTTGTTGTCGACGGCACCACTTTTGGGTCCGCTAAGAACGGATCTGTGATCTCGTCTGATGGGATGTATTGGAAAGAGTTTTGGGGCAATTCGCAATTTACTAATTGGAAAGCCCTCTCGCTAGCGCAAGGAGCGCAACGTTTATCATTTAAGCCGTCTGGAATTTTCATCGACAATGCCGTGATCAAGATGACATTTGGGTTCTACGCGGCGCAGGACTTAGAACGAATTATTGGAGGTGTCCTACATACATTTCACTCTGCTTTTGCTGAGCATTAGGCTTCCTCTGGAACTTTCGCCTTACCCCGCCCGCGTCAGCGACAGGAACACATCCTCCAAATCCGCCTCTTTCGTCACCACGTCCACGATCCCCAGCCCGTCCCTCGTCACCGCCGCCAGCATCTCGCCCGCGTTCACCCGCGCCTTGTTGTAGGTGATCGCCAGCACGCGCGCGCCGCGAAGCTCCACCTTTTCGAAGCACACTGCGCCCGGCGCTTCGGACAAATCGCGGTCCACCGTCACCTCGACCAGTTTGTCCTGCGCGCGGCCGACCAGCTCGCGGGTCGGCTCGTTGGCGACCAGCCGCCCTTGGTTGATGATGGCGATGCGGTCGCACAGCTGCTCCGCCTCCTCGAGGTAATGCGTGGTCAGCACCACCGTCACGCCCTGCGCGTTGAGTTCGCGGACATAGCTCCACAGCTGTTGCCGAAGCTCGATGTCGACGCCTGCGGTGGGCTCGTCGAGCACCAGCACGGGGGGCTGGTGGACCAGCGCCTTGGCCACCATCAGCCGCCGCTTCATGCCGCCCGACAGCGTGCGCGCATAGGCCCGCGCCTTGTCCTCCAGATGCACCGCGCGCAACAGCTCCATCGAGCGGCGCTGCGCCTTGGGGACGCCGTACAGCCCGGCCTGGATCTCCAGCGTCTCGAATGGCGTGAAGAACGGGTCGAACAGGATCTCCTGGTTGACGATGCCGATCGACGCCTTCGCATTGCGCGGGTGGCGGGTAATGTCGAAGCCCCAGATTGAGGCGCTGCCGCTGGTCTTGTTGACCAGCCCGGCGAGGATATTGATCAGCGTCGACTTGCCCGCGCCGTTGGGGCCGAGGAGGCCGAAGATCTGCCCGCGCGGCACGTCGAACGTGACGTCGTCGAGCGCGCGCTTGCCGCCCGCATAGGTCTTGCTGAGCTGGTCGATGGCGATGGCGGCGTTAATCATGCGGCGGGGGATAGGCGCGCGGGTGCTTCCCTACAACCGGGCGGCTTGCTACGGCGTGAGGCCATGACACCGCCGCTCGAAGTCGTCCGCGTCTCCTCCCGCCGCGTCGCCTGCGACGGCGCGAGCGACATCCCCGGCGGCGCGGCGCTCGGCCATCCGCGCGTGTTTCTCGAGATCAGCGAAAGCGGGCACAGCGACTGCGGCTATTGCGACCGCCGCTTCGTGCTGATCGGCGGCCCGGCGGACGGGGTGGAACAGGGGCTGCTGCGCGATCAGGGAGATGGGGCAGGGCGGTAGTCCGGGGCGGGGCCGACTACGCTTGGCCCCTCTTAGCCCCGCGACCGACCGACGACCGAGCGAGGCTTCGCCCGTGTCGATCGACGGCGCGGCTTTGCCGCGACGTGGGGGCAATAGCACCGGCGATGCTTCTCCACGTCGCTCGAAGCGAGCCCATCCACCCCTGCCAAAATACTCGCCGCCTCCCTACCTATCGCCTGCCTCATTGGACGCGCGCGCATGTTCCTCTTGTTCGGCTTGATGGCGGCGGTGGTGTTCGTGCCGTTGCTGTTCTTCGCCATCCTTGCGGGGCTGGTCGGGCGAGCGGTCGCGCGAAGCTCGTGGCGCATCATCGTCGCGGCGGCGATCGCGGCGGTGCTGCTGGGGTTCTCGAGCGGTTATCACGCGGCGCTGTTCGCGGCGGTTGCGGTCGGGCTGGAGCAGGCGTGGCGCGAGCGGCGGATGCGGCGAGTGCCGCGTGGGCAGCCAAACCCCTGGATCAGGCAGGCAAGGCCGACGTCGCCCCGGCCCGCGCCCTCCGCGCTCGAAACGGCGTGGAGCCGCGCCGCGATCGCCGTGCGCGGCGACGAGCGCATCGCCGCCGCCCGCGCGCGCTGCGCCGAGCTGCTCGTGCGCGCGCAGGCGGAGCCGGACGATGCCGCGCTCGCGGACTGGGCGGAAGTGATCCGTCGCCGCGTGCCCGAGCTGGTGGACGCGGCGAGCGCGGCGGCGGCGGATGCTTCGACGCCCGAGCGTGCGGCGCTGGCGGGCGATCTCGCCGACGCGCTCGACCAGATCGGGGCGGAGGCCGCCGCCCGGCTGGGCGCGCGCCGCCTCGCCGCGCGCGACCGCTTTGACACGCTGCGCGGCTATGTCCGCAACCGCACCGCGAGCGAGCGCGACTGGCTGTAGCGACGCCGTTGCCGCCGCCCCCGCGCGCGCTATATCCACGCCATGACCATCGCGCCCGACCCCCGCTCGTTCCTCTACCGCGATACGCTCGACCCGGAGACCGCGCGCGCGCTGACCGCCGACGCGCTCGCGCGGGCGGACGATGGTGAGCTGTACCTCCAGTACCGCAAGTCGGAGGCGTTCGGGTTCGACGACGGGCGGCTCAAGACCGCGTCCTACGACACGCACTCCGGCTTTGGCCTGCGCGCGGTGTCGGGCGAGACCACCGCGTTCGCGCACGCCAACGAGCTGACCCCCGCCGCGATCCGTCGCGCGGGCGAGACGATGGCGCTGATCGACCCGACTGTCTCGGCCAAGGCGCCCCCGCCGCGCGCGACCAACCGTCACCTCTACACCGACGCCGACCCGCTCGACCTCGTCCCGTTCGCGGACAAGGTGAACCTATGCCAGCGGATCGACGCCGCCGCGCGCGCGCGGGACCCCCGGGTCGCGCAGGTGTCGGTCGCGCTGTCGGGCAGCTGGCAGGTGGTGGAGATCGTCCGCCCCGACGGTTTCACCGCCACCGACGTGCGCCCGCTCGTGCGGCTCAACGTCTCGATCGTCGCCGAGCAGAACGGCCGCCGCGAGACGGGCAGCTTCGGCATCGGCGGGCGCTACCTGTATGACCAGCTGTTCGACGAGGCGACCTGGACCCGCGCGATCGACGAGGCGCTGGCGCAGGCGCTGGTCAACCTCGACTCGGTGGCCGCGCCCGCGGGCGAGATGACGGTGCTGCTCGGGCCGGGCTGGCCGGGGGTGCTGCTCCACGAGGCGATCGGCCACGGGCTGGAGGGTGACTTCAACCGCAAGGGCACGAGCGCGTTCTCGGGCCGCATCGGCGAACGGGTCGCTGCGCCGGGCGTGACGGTGGTCGACGACGGCTCGCTCCACGACCGGCGCGGGTCGCTGTCGATCGACGACGAGGGCACGCCCACGCAGGAGAACATCCTGATCGAGGACGGCATCCTCAAGGGCTATATCCACGACCGGCTCAACGCACGGCTGATGGGCGTCGCGCCGACCGGCAACGGCCGCCGCGAGAGTTTCGCGCATGCGCCGATACCGCGGATGACCAACACCTTTATGCGCGGTGGCAAGGATGATCCCGCCGAGCTGCTCAGCCGGGTGAAGAAGGGTATTTTCGCCAAGAGCTTCGGCGGGGGTCAGGTCGACATCGTCTCTGGCAAGTTCGTGTTCTCCTGCACGGAGGCGTATCTGGTCGAGAACGGCCGGCTCGGCGCGCCGATCAAGGGCGCGACGCTGATCGGCGACGGGCCGAGCGTGCTGACGCGCGTGACCGGCATCGGCGACGATTTCGCGCTCGACGAGGGAGTCGGCATGTGCGGCAAGGGCGGGCAGAGCGTGCCGGCGGGTGTGGGTCAGCCGACGCTGCTGGTCGACGGGCTGACGGTGGGCGGGACGGCGGTTTAGATCAAAAGCCGCTAGTCAGTTTGTCGACAGCGGCCAAAATGAAAGCGCCCTCGTCACGGAGCGATCCTACGCACTTGCCAATTCGTAGCGTGACATGGCCGACGCCCATTGGGTCAAAAGGACCAGTGTCTTGCCGTCGATCCAAAAAGTCGGATTGAGGCGACGATCTATCACCGGTGCATGACCAATGGGCGCAAGTGGGACGACGAAGCGCGTGTCAAGGTGGTCAAAGAAGTCGGACTGGCAATCGACGACATACCCGCCGTCCTCGGACCGGAAAACGTCAAAGCGAGCCACTAGAACAAGCGATATTTGGCCAGGGGCAGCCCGTGCTTCTCAACCCATGCATTGGCGGCTTCGATCGCCTCTCGATGATCGTCTTTCCACTCTTGGATGGTCCGCGCTTTTCGGACCTCACCGACTAGTCCGATCTGGCATGCACTCGCTAAATCGAGTCCAAGCATATCAGCCGTCGCGGCGAGTTCCTCGTCAACGTCGATCGTAACGGTGCGGCGCGGGGGCGGCGTGAGACGTGCGTGCTCCATTCACAAGAATTGCGCGCTCATGGGGTGAAGGTCAACGCGTGCTTGCGCTCCTACGCGCCTCAGCCGATGCTGGCTGCGCCGAAATGGAGACGTTTGTGCGCCCCTTGCTGACCGGATTCGCCGCCCTGCTCCTTGCCACCCCCGTGCTCGCACAGGACCGCGCGCAGCACCTCCTCGCCGAACTCGCGGACGCGCCGGGGCCGTCGGGGTTCGAGGAGCCGGTGCGCGCGATTATGGTGCGCGAGATGAAGCCGCTGGCGGACGAGATCAGCTATGACGGGCTCGGCTCCGTCATCGCGCGGCAGGGTAGCGCGGGGCCGAAGATCATGCTCGACGCACACATGGACGAGCTCGGCGGCGTGGTCCGGCGGGTGACGCCGGGCGGCTATCTGTCGATGCAGATGCTCGGCGGCTGGCTCGACCAGGCACTCCCCGACCAGCGCTGGATCATTATCGGGCGGAAAGGTCCGGTCCACGCTGTAACGGGCATCCGTGACGTCCATGTCGTCCCCGCCGACGAGCGGACCCGCGTGTACCCGCGCGACGGGCTGTATCTCGACGTCGGCGCGCGCACATTCGCGGAGGTGGAGGCGCTGGGCCTCAGCCCCGGCGATCCGGTCGTGCCCGACTCGCCCTTCACCGTGCTCGCGGGCGGGCGCTATCTGGGCAAGGCGTGGGACGACAGGGTCGGCTGCGCGGTGGTGGTCGAGGCGATGCGGCGGCTGCGCGCGAGCGGGCACCCGAACCGTCTCTATGTCGCCGCGACGGTGCAGGAGGAGGTTGGCCTGCGCGGCGCGCGCACCGCCGCGGACCTGATCAAGCCCGACATCGGCATCGCGATCGAGGGCGGCATCGCGGGCGACACGCCCGGCCGCAACCCGGAAGAGACGCAGGCGGCGATCGGCGCCGGGCCGGGCATCTTCCTCTACGATTCGAGCGCGATCCCCAACCGCAAGATGGTTGCGCTGACCCGCGAGGTCGCGCGCGCGAAGGGGATACCGCTCCAGGCGGACCTGGTGCAGGGCTATGGCGACGACAGCGCCGCGATCCAGGCGACCGCGGGCGGAGTGCCGACGGTCAACCTCGTCGTGCCGGTGCGCTACACCCACGCGCATAACGGGGTGATGGACCGGGCGGATTTCGACCGCATGGTCGATCTGGTTGTCGGCATGATCCAGCGCCTCGACGCGCGCACGGTGGCGGGGCTGCGCGACTTCACGCCGTAGTTTAGGAGCAGATAAGCGGCAGTTCCCCGGCGCAGGCCGGGCCCAGTCACACTAACCAATGAGGGTAGGTGTGACCTCGCTTGAGGTGGCCTTGGCTGGACCCCGGCCTTCGCCGGGAAACTGCTTAGACCATTGACCGCATAGTCCGGGCATGTGGGGCGAGCGGCTGTCCCGGTGCCAGCTTCGCGACGATCCGTTCAACGGTGTTCTCCATCGACCCGCTCGACTCCACCACCACCGCGCGCTCGTCCGCGCCGGGCGGCTCGAGCGTGGCGAGCTGGCTGGCCAGCAGCGCGGCGGGCATGAAGTGGCCGGGTCGGCGCGCGAGCCGGTCGGCGAGCACCGCTTCCGGCAGATCGAGCAGCACGAAGGTGATGTCGGGCGCAGCGAGGCGGAGCCGGTCGCGATAGGCGCGTTTCAGCGCCGAGCAGCTGACCACGCCATCGGGGTGTTTCGCGATCCACGCGGCGACGCGGTCGAGCCACGGCGCGCGGTCGTTATCGGTCAACGGCGTGCCCGCGCGCATCCTCGCGACGTTCCCGGGCGGATGCAGCGTGTCGCCCTCGCAAAACGACCGGCCCAGCGCCGCCGCGAGCGCCGCGCCGACGCTGCTCTTGCCCGCCCCCGACACGCCCATCACCACCACCGCCGGCATGGATCGAACCTCCGCCGCCGAACGTACCCGCTCTCATGCCGCTCGTCGAACTCGGCCGCTATCAGCGGATCGCCGCGCACATCCTCGTCGGGCGGCTGGAGAGCGAGGGTCTGTTCGCGCTGACCTTCGACGGCGAGGCGTCGATCGGCGACGGCAGCTGGCTGCTGATCCCGACGCGGGTGATGGTCGATGCGGACGACCTCGCGCGCGCCCGCGCCATCGTCGATGCGGTGCCTGAGCCAGACTGGCCGACACCGCTCGGCTAAACCTCCCGCATCTTACAGTTTCGGGTCGGTTTAGGGCTTGGCACGTCCCGCGCGCTGTGCTGCATTGCGGTAGGCACGGGGGAACACGGCATGAAGCTGGTGATGGCGATCATCAAACCGTTCAAGCTCGACGAGGTGCGCGAGGCGCTGACCTCCATCGGCGTGGCGGGCATGACGGTGACGGAGGTCAAGGGGTTCGGACGGCAAAAGGGCCAGACCGAAATCTACCGCGGCGCGGAATACTCCACCAACATGGTCCCCAAGATCAAGCTGGAGGTGGTGTGCGACGCGGGGCTCGCGGACCGCGTGGTCGAGGCGGTGCAGGCGGCGGCGCACACCGGCGCGATCGGTGACGGGAAGATCTTCGTGATGGACGTCGGTCACGCGGTGCGGATCCGCACCGGCGAGACCGACGCGAACGCGCTGTGAGGGGGACGGCTATGACTTGGAGGAAACTCGGGCTCGGCATCGGCGCGCTCGGGTTGGCGGCGCTGTGCGCGCATCCCGCGCTGGCGCAGACGCCGGGCGGCGCGGTCGCAGGGCAGGTGCCGCCCGCGACCGTCAACAAGGGCGACACCGCCTGGATGCTGGTCTCGACGCTGCTGGTGCTGATGATGTCGGTGCCCGGGCTGGCGCTGTTCTATGGCGGGCTGGTCCGCACCAAGAACATGCTGAGCGTGCTGACGCAGGTGCTGATGATCGTGTGCATGGTGGCGCTGATCTGGGTCAGCTACGGCTATTCGATCGCGTTCACCGGCCACAACGCGTTCTGGGGCGGGCTGACCAAGGCGGGGCTGCACGGCGTCGACGCGAACAGCCAGGCACCGACGTTCAGCAACGGCGTCTATATCCCCGAATATGTGTACATCGTCTTCCAGATGACGTTCGCGTGCATCACCCCCGCGTTGTTCGTCGGTTCGGTCGCGGAGCGGGTGCGGTTCTCGCCGCTGATGCTGTTCACCGCCTTGTGGGTGACGCTGGTCTATTTCCCGATCGCGCACATGGTCTGGTATTGGGGCGGCCCCGACGCGGTGGCGGGCGCGGCACTGAAGGGCGCAGGCGCGCTTGCCGCGCAGAACGCGGACGCGGGCTGGCTGTTTCAGAAGGGCGCGCTCGACTTCGCGGGCGGGACGGTGGTGCATATCAACGCCGGGATTACCGGGCTGGTGATGGCGCTGCTGATCGGCAAGCGGGTCGGCTTCCCGCGCGAGCCGATGCCGCCGCACTCGCTGACCATGACGATGATCGGGGCCAGCCTGCTGTGGGTCGGCTGGTTCGGGTTCAACGCGGGGTCTAACCTAGAGTCAAACGGCGTCACCGCGGTCGCGTTCATCAACACCTTTGTCGCGACGGCGGCGGCGGGCTTGTCATGGGTGCTGGTCGAGCAATTGGTGCGCGGCAAGCCGTCGCTGCTCGGCGCGGCGTCGGGCGTGGTCGCGGGGCTAGTCGCGGTGACGCCCGCCAGCGGCTATGCGGGGCCGATGGGGTCGATCGTGCTGGGGTTGATGGTCTCGCCGATCTGCTTCTTCTTCGTGAGCACGGTCAAGACGCGGTTCGGCTATGACGACAGTCTGGACGTGTTCGGCGTCCACTGCGTCGGCGGCATCACCGGCGCGATCCTGACGGGGGTGCTCGCCGCCCCGAGTCTCGGCGGGCAGGGCGTCGCCGACTATTCGACCAAGCCGGGGCAGCTGGTCCCGGGCGCGTACGACATGCTCGGCCAGCTGTGGATCCAGTGCCAGGGCGTGATCGTGACGCTCGCTTGGTCGTCGATCGGCGCGACGGTGCTGTTCATCCTGATCGACAAGACCTGGGGAATGCGCGTGAGCGTCGAGGTCGAGCATGAGGGCCTCGACATCGCCGAGCATGGCGAGCGCGCGTATCATTATTAAGGCGAGCCGCCCGTGGCCGTAGCAAGGCTACGGCCCGCTTGGCGGCCGCCCGGCCAGCGCGGCCAAAGCCGCGTCTGACGACGCGGGCTTTGCCCGCGGCGGGCCGCCTGGCGGAGGCTGCCTACCCCCCGATCACATGCGGCACGAACCGCGCGGCATTCCCGGTGATCGCACCGTCCTCGCGGATGCCGAGCCCGGCGGGTTCACCGTCGACGACCCAGCTGCCTAGCACGGGTCGCCGGTCGCCCGTGCCGGGGAGCTCGAACAGCCGCTGGTAGACGAACCCCTCCGCCCCGTAGCGCCCGCCGCTGCGCGCCTCCTCCTGCCCACCACGCACCACCGTGACGTTCGCGCCCTCGCGCGCCAGCAACGGCTTAATCACCTGATCGCCTTTCAGCAGCGCGCGGCTCGCTTCCAGCAGGTTGGGGTGGCCCGGGAACAGCTCCCACAACACCGGCAGGATCGCCTTGTTGCTCCAGATCATCTTCCAGATCGGCTCGATCCACAGTGTCGTCGGCAGGCTCTCGACGATGTGCGGGCCGAACGCCTCGCCGACCAGCCATTCCCATGGGTAGAGGTGGAAGATCGCGTCGATCGGGCGGAACTCTAGATCGACGAAGCGCCGCGTCGCGCTGTCCCAGCCGATGTCGCGCATCAGGATCGGCTGCGTCTCGATCCCGGCCGCACGCGCGGTGTCGGCAAGATAGGCGACCGTGACGCTGTCCTCGCCCGCCGCATCAGCGACGTGCGCGAGGTGAAGCGCGCTCGCGCCGGGCGGCGGGGCGATGTCGCGCCACTTGGCCACCAGCCTGTCGTGGAGCGAGTTGAACTGGTCGGCGTGCGGGAACACCGCCTCCTTCCAGTCCCACTGGATCACCGCCGCCTCGACGAGGCTGGTCGGGGTGTCGCAGTTGAACTCGAACAGCTTGGGCGGCCCCGCGCCGTCATAGCCGAGATCGAACCGGCCGAAGTTCAGTGCGGACGGCTCGCGCTCCCAAGTGTCGCGGATCGCCTGATGGCAGAACGCCGGGATGCCGAAGTCGGCCAGCAGGTCCTGGTCGAGCACGTGCTGCCCCGCCGCGAGGAACAAGCGGTACAGTTCGGCGGTGGCAGCCTCGAGTGTGTCGATCTCGTCGGCGCGGAATCGGTAGCAGGCGGTCTCGTCCCAATAGGGACGGCCGCCGGCGGTGTGCCACACCAGCCCCAGCGTCTCGACGCGCGCGCGCCAGTCGGGGCGGGGCGCGACGTCGACGCGCTCCATTACTCGCCCGCCCCTTCGCCGCCGCCCTCCGCGCTCGCGCCGAAGCCGCCGCGTGTCACGGTGGCGGCGGAGGCGCGCGCATAGCCGACCCCGGCGCGCGGCGTGTCCGAGCCGCCGCTCACCGGCTCGCCGATCACGGGCACCCGCGAACCGCGCGCGAGATAGTAGAAGCCTGTGCCGCCGTGACTCCCGCCGCAGCCGCTGTCCGCGATCCGCCGCCCGCTGGCGTCGCGGCAGATCGCGAGGTCGCGTTCGGCGACATCGGCGGACGGCGAACACCCCGCCAGCGCGCTCGCCATCGCGGCGGTCAGCGGCAGCATAACGGGCTCGAACTTACGCATGGACTTGTCCCCCCCGCGCGCATCCTACCCGCGCCGGCCCGGCACGCAACTTAGCGTCCGAGTAGCCGCAGCGTCTCCGGGTCTTGCTCGCCCGCGAAGAAGATGCGCAGCGCCTCGTCGAGCGGCGCGCCCGCGCCTGCCTCGAGGAACAGCGTCAGCGACGAGCGCAGCTTCACCGCGTCGATACCGCCGAGCACCGCTTCGGCTGTCCGGTCGCGGTGGAGCAGCAGCGCCCCCGTCGCCTCGCGCAGGCGCGCGCCGAGCAGCGGGTGCGCTAGGTAGGCGCGCGCTTCGTCCACCGACCGGATCGCATAGTGACGCGCGGTGTCGCTCCGCCCCAGCCCGGCCAGTTGCGGGAACACCCACCACATCCAGTGGCTCCGCTTGCGCCCCGCGCGCAGCTCGGCCAGCGCGTCGGGGTAGGTCCCGGCTTGCGCGGCGACGAAGCGGTCGAGATCGAACGGATCATCCATTGACCCCAAACGACCGCCCTCACGCGTCCGATCCGCGTTCCGAGCGTTGAGCAGGCGCAAGGAGGATCAACCATGCTCGAACACATTCCCGCCTGGCTCGGCGCGGCGTTGCGCGGGGTGCGCGCGGGTGCGGAGCATCTGGCGATCACTCATCCCGAGCTCACCGCGCCGGTCTCGCTCGCGCTGATGAGCCCCGCTTTCGCCGAGGGCGGGCGCTTGCCCGAGCGGTTCACCGAGGATGGCCCCGGCACCTCGCCGCCGCTGGTGTGGAGCGGGGTGCCCGCCGGTGCCGCCAGCCTCGCGCTGCTGGTCGAGGACCCGGACGCGCCCGCGCCGCAGCCGCTGGTCCACGCGGTCGTCTGGGGGCTCGCGCCGGAGGCCGGGCGGCTGGCGGAGGGCGCGCTCGGGCCGGACGCCGCCGCCCCGCACGAGGGCGAGGTCGGCCTCGCTTCCTTCCGGCATCAAGGCTGGCTCCCGCCCGATCCGCCGACCGGACATGGCGAGCACCGCTACGTGTTCCAGCTGTTCGCGCTCGGCCCCGGCGCGGGTGATCCGGGCGACCGGCCCGACCGCGCGGCGCTGGTGCGCGCGATGAGCGGGCATGTGCTCGCGGCGGGGCTGCTGACCGGCCTGTATTCGCGCGGGCAGCCCGCCGCGACCGGGCCGGTCGGGGCGACAGCGACCGCCTAGGCCGCGCTCACCACCCGGTCGCGTCCATCCGCCTTGGCGCGGTAGAGCGCGCGGTCGACGCGCGCGAACGCCGCGTCGAACCGCTCGCCCGCGTTGACCGCGCCAACCCCGCCGGAGAAGGTGATCGTGCCCACCGCCTCCTCCGTGTCGCGCACGCGGAACCGGCGTGCGCCCACCGCCTCGCGCGCCGTGTCGAGCAGGTCGCGCGCCTCGGCAAGGTGGACTCCGGTGAACAGGATCGCGAACTCCTCGCCGCCATAACGGGCGACCAGATGCGCTTCGCAGCGCTGTTGCAGGAGCTGACCGATCGCTTTCAGCACCCGGTCGCCGACCGCGTGGCCGAACCGGTCGTTGATCTGCTTGAACCGGTCGATGTCGCATACCGCGAGGCAGCGCGGCGTGTCCGGCGCGGCATCGGCAAACGCCTCCTCCAGCGCGCGGCGGTTGGGCAGCTCGGTCAGCGGGTCGCGCCGCGCCGAGCCGTGCGCCTCCGCCAGCTTGGCGCGCAGTTCGTCCGTCTCGCGCGTCGCCTCCTCCAGCCGCCGCTCGGTGGCGCGGACGCGGCCGAGCATGACGCCCGTCAGCCGCACCACATCGTCGATGCCGAGCGGCTCGCCCGTGCGCTGGATCGCTTCCGCGCTGGCGGCGAGGTCGCGGCCAAACCCGCGCGTCTCGTCGTGCATCGTCCGCATCGTCGCGGCGAACGTCTCGACCTGCGCCTGGGTCCGCGCGACAAGGCTGTCCGTCGTGGGGCCGTCGGCGTCGGCGGTGTCGTCGTTGCCGGGCTGGAGCGGCTCGCCGCCGACCGAAACCTGCCCGCCAAGCCGTTCGATGTCGCCGCGGCTGAGCCGGACGCCGCCATCGGTCAGCGCCGCGACCTCGCGCCCGAGCGGGCCGTCCGCGTCGCCGAGCACGCTCCAGGCAAAGGCATAATGGCCCGGATCGGGGCTGAGCCGGTGCCAGGCGAGGAACGCCCCGATCTGCCGATACAGCTCGTCGCCCGCCGCTCCTGCGCGTGCCTTGATGCTCAACATCATCGCCCCTCCGCGCCGTGCGACGCGTCTCCGCCCGTTCCCCGAGCGGAGGTCTACGCGCGAAGGGTCAACAAACCGTAAGCCGGGGTCACTGCGCAGGCGCGAGCTTGCGGACGGCGGCGAGCGCCAGCGCGACATGCTCGGCGGGGTTCATGTCGGAGTGGACGAACGACACGCGGCCATCGCTGGCGATGACATAGCTGGTGCGGCTGGTGATCGCGTGGCCATTCATCTGGTGATGGAGGTCGACGTCGTAGCCAGCGATCACGCCCGGCCCCGCGCTCGCCACCGCGAACTGGCCCGCGCACTTCTCGGTCGAGAAACGTTGCAGCGTCGGGACGTCGTCGGCACTCATCCCGATCACGGTCGCGCCCGCCTGGTGGAAATCCGCAACCGCTTCGGAGAACGCGTGCGCCTCCGCGTTGCAGCCGCCGGTGAACGCGGCCGGGAAGAAATAGAGCACCACCGGCCCGCGCTTGAGCTCGTCGGCGAGGTGAACGGGGATGACCTTGCCCGCGATCGCGCCGCGAGTGGCGAAGTCGGGCGCCTTGGCACCGGGCGCCAGCGTGGCGAAGGCGGGGGCGGCGACCGCGAGAGCGGCGGCGGCAATGGGGGCGAGGCGCATGGGTGGACTCCTGTTGCTTGACGCCGGTCCTAGCGCGTTCCGCTCGCGCGCGATAGGCGGTCCCATGCCCGTCAGCCAACGCGACATCGACCTCGCTCAGCGCCTCGCCGACGCAGCGGGCGCGGCGATCCGGCCGTGGTTCCGCCGTCTCGACACGGTGGAGCTAAAAGCGGACCAGTCGCCCGTCACCGTCGCCGACCGCGAGGCGGAGACGGCGATGCGGCGGCTGCTCGACGCGGAAGCGCCCGGCGACGGGGTGGTGGGCGAGGAATACGGCACCAAGCCGGGGGTGACGGGGCGGCAATGGGTGCTCGATCCGATCGACGGGACGCACAGCTTTACCGCCGGGCGGGCGATCTTCGGCACGCTGATCGCGCTGGTCGAGGACGGCTGGCCGGTGCTGGGGGTGATCGATCAGCCGATCATGCGCGAGCGCTGGGTCGGGGTGGCGGGTCGCGCGACGACGCTGAACGGACTTCCCGTCCGGACGCGGGCCTGCGGCTCGCTCGAGAATGCGATCATCGCCACGAGCAGCCCGCATTATTTCGCGCCAGCGCAGGTGCCGCGCTTCATGGCGCTGGTCGGCGCGGCGTCGGCGCAGGCGCGGATGGGGCCGCTCTATGGCGGCGACTGCTACAACTACGCGCTGCTCGCGAGCGGGCATCTTGACCTGGTGTGCGAGGCGGGCCTGCAGCTCCACGACTTCGCCGCGCTGGTGCCGGTGGTGGAGGGCGCGGGCGGGCGGATGTGCGACTGGGCGGGCGAGCCGCTGACGGCGGCCAGCGCGGGCGACGTCCTGGCGGTCGGCGACCCGGCGCGGGTGGAGGAAGCGGTGGAGGCGCTGGCGGAGTAGAGTTCGCCCCGACAGCTCAGAAGATCCCCAGAAACTTCTTCCGCTTCGGCTTGTCCGCCACCGCGCCGTCGCCATCCTTGGCGGTCGTGCCGTGGCCAACATCGCTGCGCGGTCGCCCCTTGGTGTCGCGCTGTGCGCTCGCGGTCGCGCCCGCGAGCACGGGGCCGCACGCCGCCGCCTTCGCGTCGCCTGGGTCGATGAACGCGAGCAACAGCGCCGGGGGCGCGACCAGCGCCGCCAGCCCGACCCCCACCCCGGTCCGCGTGAGCAGTTGCTTGCTGATCACCTGTATCCCCGGCTTGGAGAACGTGCCGTCGATCCCGACCGGTGACTGGCCGGAGAACAGCGAGAACTTCTTCGCGTCCGCGCGAAAGGCGAGGTCGACCGTCTCGTTCCTGAACGAGAAGCCGCCGCGCCCGAGCATCACGTTCTTGGTCGTGTCGATCAGGATCGGGTCCGCCGCACCGACGCCGTTCCTGACCGTGAACGCGATCAGGCCGCAGTTGATCGCTACCGGCTCCTTGAGCTCGCGCTGGAACATCCGCTGCGCGAACACGCCGAGGTCGAGCTCGGCGAGCTGGACGTTGCGGGTCGAAAAGGTGCCCTGCGGGATCACGAACGCCATCCGCCCGTGCGCGGTGGCGAGCGACTGGTGGATCGTGTCGCCGCGCCCGGCGAGCTGGATACGCCCCCTGACCACGCCGGTCGTCCCCGAGTCGGCGACACCATAGCCCGCCAGCAGCCGCCCGAGCGGGGTCGGCGACAGGCGGATGTCATAGCTGTCCGCCGCCGGGCGCTGGCGGGTGTCGAACACGATGTCGGACGATACATGCCCACGGGCCATCGCGAAGCTGAACGGCGACAGCGCGAGCCGACCGTGGTCGAGGCGGAGCGTCAAGTCCATGTCCGACACGGGCAGGTTGCGCGATCGCAGCACCGCGACCGTCCAGTGCAGGTCCGCGTCAAACACGCGCATCGTCTCGACCGGCAGCGCCGCCTCGGGGAGGATGCGTTGCGGCGCGGCCCCGGTCGCCGCCGCCGCCGCGACCGCGCCCTTGGCCTGGACGATGTCGGGATCGAAGCCGATGAACGGCGCGGCATCGACGATGTCCAGCGTGCGGGTGGTCATCGCCGCAGCGAGATGCACCCGCGCGCCATCGAGCACCGTCAACCGCCCGGCCACGTCGCTGTCGCCGAACGTGCCGCGCATCCTGGTGAAGGCATATTCCTGCCCGTCCTTCACCAGCTGCGCGCGGAGATGGTACGCGCGCGTCTGCGGGATCACGACGCCGATCACCGCCATCAGCTCGGCCATGTTGCGCCCGCGCGCGGTGACGCGGAGCGGCACGCGCTCGATATCGGCGAGGCTGGGCAGCGTGCCGTCGGCGGTCAGGTGATTGTGCGCGGCGTCCGCGACCATCGTCAGCTGGTTCTTGCCGCGCCCCACCGTCGCGTTGGGCGAGAGCAGCGCGCCCGAGGTGGTGAACGGCGTCCGCCGCACCACCCCCGCGCCGCTGAACCGTACATCGCCGCCGATCCGTGCGTCGGTCGAGCGGATCGTGTCGAGCTTGAGGTCGGCAAGCAGCGGCATCGACGGGTCGCGATAGCGGACGACGGTGCCGCTGACCGTCGCGCGGTCGATCACCGGGAACACGAACGGCTTGTCCCCCGGTTTGGGCGCGCCGAACGTCCAGCTGTTGTGCAGGTGGTCGGGGCTCCACTCCAGATCGCCCGCGCCATTGGTCAGCTCGAGCCAGTGGAGGCGGCGGCGACCCCAGATCAGCGACAGCGGCGCGATCTCCGCCTCCAGATGGTCGGCGCGGAACAGGTCGGGGCGGGTCGTGTAGCCGGGGTTGCTGACCCGCAGCCCGTCCGCACGGACGTGGAGGCTGAACGGCGCGAAGTAGAACTCGAACGCGCCGCCGACGCTGACCTGCCGCTCGAGCGCGCGCCCGGCGAGGCGCTCGAACGTCGGCCGGAGGAACCGCCCCTTGGTGACGAACAGCACCGCCCAGGCGAGCACGACCAGGCCGATCAGCGTGGCGAGCAGCGCGAGCAACGTGGCGGGCAGCAGCGCGGGCGCGCGGGACCGGGCGGGGGCGCTGGATGCCATCGATTACCTCTACGCTCTACACACGCCGCCGGTTGCCAAAACGGCGCGCGCGGACTATGCGCCTGCGCTTTCCGCGAGAGCAAGTGGAGAACCGCCCGGCCGTGTGGGCTGCCGCGGCGGTTCCGTCTCGCGACCACGAGGAGACCAAAATGCCCAAGCTCAAGACCAAGAGCGGCGTCAAGAAACGCTTCAAGCTCACCGCCACTGGCCTGCTCAAGCACGGCGTGGCGGGTAAGCGCCATCGGCTGTTGCACCACAACGGCAAATATATCCGCCAGAATCGCGGCACCAAGGTGCTGGCCAAGTCCGATACCGCGGCCGTCAAGGCCTGGGCCCCCTACGGCCTGAGCTGAGGAGCTAGAACAATGGCACGCGTCAAACGGGGTGTCACCACCCGAGCCAAGCACAAGAACATCCTCGAACAGGCCAAGGGCTATCGCGGCCGCCGCAAGAACACGATCCGTGTCGCGCGGCAGGCGGTGGAGAAGGCGGGGCAATACGCCTATCGCGACCGCAAGGTGAAGAAGCGCACCTTCCGGGGTCTCTGGATCCAGCGCATCAACGCGGGCGTGCGGGCGGAAGGACTGACCTACAGCCAGTTCATGCACGGACTTAAGCTCGCGGGCGTCGAGCTCGACCGCAAGGTGCTCGCCGACATCGCGATGCACGAAGGCGAGGCGTTCACCGCCATCATCGCGCAGGCAAAGGCGGCGCTGCCGGCGGAGCAAGTAGCGGCTTAGCTGTTCCGTCACCCCGGCCTAGTGCCGGGGTCCAACGTGGTCCGGGGCTTGCGGGCCGCGACCTCCGCACAGCGTTGGATGCCGGAACAAGTCCGGGATGTCGGTAGGTGATAACGCGCTGAGTCAAAGGGCCCGGGCGAGCGATCGTCCGACCCTTTGCGTTTGCGCGCGCGCTGCGGCACACTGCGTCGCTCAGGGGAGGGCGGCGATGATCGCACGACGGATTGGGTGGCTGGCACTGATGGCGGCAGGCACCGCTTGGTCGCAGACCGCGCCGCCGCCCGGCGGGAGCGCGCAGGGCGACGTGTCCGTCACCATCTACTCCAACGACATCGCGCTGGTGCAGGACGTGCGGCGGCTTGACCTCGCCTCGGGCCGCGTGCGCCAGTCATTCCCTGACGTCAGCGCCGCCATCCGGCCGGAGACGGTGTCGCTGGTCGTCCCCGACGCGAGCATCGTCGAGCAGAATTTCGACTATGACCTGCTCAGCCCGTCGAGTCTGATGGAGCACGCGGTTGGCGAGACGATCACCACTGTCCGCACCAACCCCGGCTCGGGCGCGGAGGTGCGCGAGCGCGCCAAGGTGCTGGCGGTCAATGGCGGCGTGGTATTGCAGGTCGGCGATCATGTCGAGGTGCTGCGCGACGACGGTCTGCCGGTGCGCGCGATCTTTGACCGGGTGCCCGAGTCGCTGCGCGCGCGTCCGACGCTGTCGGTGACGCTGGCGAGCGCGCGGGCGGGCGCGCGCCCTGCGACGCTGTCGTATCTCAGCCGCAAGCTCGGCTGGGTCGCGGACTATGTCGCGCTGTTCGACCAGAAGGCGGGGACGATCGACGTCCAGGGCTGGGTGACGCTGAGGAACGACACCGGCACCACCTTTAACAACGCGAAGACGCTGCTGGTGGCGGGCAGCGTCGCCTCGACCGACGACGACGGCAACACGCCGCGTTACCGCTTCCAGCCGCCGCGCCCGCCGACGTTGCGCGGCGCGGGAACGGAGACCGCCGCGCGCGAGCAGCTCGGCGACTTCTACCTCTATCCGCTGCCCGAGCGCACCACGATCGCGGACAAGCAGACCAAGCAGGTGAGCTTCCTCGACGTAAAGGGCGCGGCGGCGAGCTCGGGCTACGAGTTCCGCAACGACTGGCTCGGCACCGCGACGGAGCGGAAAAGCGCGTCAAGCGTGCTGCGCTTCGCCAACTCCCGGCAAGGCGGGCTTGGCGATGCGCTCCCGGCGGGCACGGTGCGCGTCTATATCCGCGACGCGCGCGGGCAGGCGCAGTTCACCGGCGAGAGCCATATCGATCACACGCCGCAGGGCTCCTCGATCGCGCTGACCACCGGCGAGGCGTTCGACGTCAAGGTGCAGCCGGTGGTGGAGGAACGCACCCGGCTGGGCAGCGAGCGCTGGCGCACCGCGATGCGCTACACGCTCACCAACGCGCGCGCCGCGCCGGTGACGGTGGACGTGATCCAGTCGGGTCTGTGGGGCGACACGCGGATCACGTCGGAGTCGCAGAAGAGCGAGCGGCGCGACGCGGACACGGCGGTGTGGCGCGTGAGCGTGCCCGCCAACGGCACCGCGACGCTCACCGCCACGTTCGACACCCGCTACTGATGCGCGTCGCCGCCGCGCTGGTGGCGCTGGTGGTCGCCGCGCCGGTCCCGGCGCAGGTCGTGACCTCGCCCGCGCCCGAGGGGGTGTCGGTGACGGTGTACCGCAACCCGTATCGCGGGCGCGGCGCGCTTGACCTGCACTGGCTGGGCGGGTTCGCGTTGATCACCGAGACGCGCACCGTGCGCCTCCCGGCCGGGCGCGCGACGGTGCGGTTCGAGGGGGTGGCGGACGGCATCGTGCCGGTCAGCGCCATCGTCGCGGGGCTGCCCGGCGGGGTGGTGGAGAAGAACCGCGACGCGCGGCTGCTGTCCCCCGCCGCGCTGATCGACGGCAGCCTCGGTCGTCGCGTCACGCTGCGCCGTACCGACAGGAAGAGCGGGCGGGTGCGCGAGGAGGAGGCGGAGCTGGTCAGCGGCACCGAAGGCGGGGTGGTGATCCGCACCCGCGAGGGCATCGAGACGCTCGGCTGTTCGGGGTTGGGCGGGGCGGTCCGCTACCCCCGCGTTCCCGACGGGCTGTCGGCCAAGCCGGTGCTGAGCGTCGAGACCGTCACCCGCGCGCCCGTCACCGCGCGGGTGACGCTGTCGTACCTCGCGAGCGGGTTCGACTGGGCAGCGAACTATGTCGCGACGGTGGCGGCGGACGGGCGGACGCTCGACCTCACCGCCTGGATGACGCTGGCGAACGGCAACGCTCAGGGGTTTCCTGCGGCGGCGGTGCAGGTCGTGGCGGGGCGGCTCAACCATGCGGGCGGGGGGTCGTCGCGCCGCTATGTGCCGCCGTTGCAGCTGCGTTGCTATCCGCTCGGGACGACGACTTCCACCTTGCGGCCAACCCTAAATGTCGGCGAAGAGGAGGTCGTAATGATCGCGCAGCGTCTGGCGCGAGCCGACGCGGTGCCCGCTCCCCCGCCCCCGCCGCCCCCTCTTGCGCCGCCGCCGCCCGAGGACCTCGGCGACCTCAAGCTGTACCGCGTCCCGGAGCGGGTGACGGTGGCGGCGAACGCGCAGAAGCAGGTCGTGCTGCTCGCCCGCGCGCGCGTGCCGTTCGAGCGGGTGTACACTTTTCCGGTTAGCCCCGGCGTACCGTCGGGACCGGCATCGCCGATGCAGATCGTGCTGCGGATGAGCAACAAGGTTTCGGCCGGACTCGGCTTGCCGCTGCCGGCTGGGGGCGTTGTGCTGTACGCGCCCCACGACGGCCGCTTGCTGTTGAACGGAGAAGGCGCGCTCGGCGACAAGGCGATAGGTGAGACCGTCCGAGTGGCGGTGGGAGAGAGCAGCCAAGTGCTGTTCGGCCAAACCGTGCCCGAACCGGGCGTCTCCGTGCTCTCGATCACCAATGCCAGCACGACCCCGGCGATGGTGGAATTGCCGATCGGCGACGTGGGAGAGATATTGCCGGTGGACGATGCGCACCTGTTGCCCCGCGTCGACGGGGTGCCGACCTGGACGGTGACGGTCCTGCCCGGCGAGCGGCGCACGCTGACCTATCATTTCCGGGAACGTACGGGGACTTGATCCGCTTTCGTCGCGCTTTACGGCGATAGCATCATGCCCGACGCCGCCACCACCGACAACCTGCAACAGCTCCAGCGCGACCTGCTCGCCGCCGTCGACGCCGCGGCGGGGCTCGACGCGCTAGAGGCGGTGCGCGTCCGGGCGCTCGGCAAGCAGGGCGCAGTGACCGCGCTGCTCAAATCGTTGGGCGCGATGACGCCCGACCAGCGGCTGGTCGAGGGTCCGCGCATCCAGGCGCTGCGCGAGGCGGTGGCCGGGGCGATCGCGACCCGCAAGGCGGCGCTGGAGGCGGCGGCGCTCGACGCACGGCTGGCGAGCGAGCGGGTCGACATGACGCTGCCGGTCGACACCGGCCCGGTTGGCAGCATTCACCCGGTGAGCCAGGTGATGGACGAGCTGGCGGAGATCTTCGCCGACCTCGGTTTCGCGGTCGCGACGGGGCCGGAGATCGAGGACGACTGGCACAATTTCACCGCGCTCAACATCCCGGAGACCCATCCCGCACGGGCGATGCACGACACGTTCTATTTCGAGCCGCAGGCGGACGCCGGGCAAAGCCCGTCGTCAGACGGCGCAAGCGCGCCGCTGGCCGGTCCGGAGCAAGTCGGAAGCGGACGTAGCCGCTTCCTGCTCCGGACGCACACCTCCCCCGTCCAGATCCGCACCATGCTCGCGGCCGGCGGGAACCAGCCGATCCGCATCATCGCCCCCGGCCGCACCTACCGGTCGGACAGCGACGCGACGCACACGCCGATGTTCCACCAGGTCGAGGGTCTGGTGATCGACCGGGGGATCACGCTCGGCCACCTCAAATGGACGCTGGAGACGTTTCTGCGCGCGTTCTTCGAGCGTGACGACATCGTGCTGCGGCTGCGGCCGAGTTATTTCCCCTTCACCGAGCCGTCGGCGGAGGTCGATGTCGGCTATACGCTGGAGAAGGGCAAGCGCGTCATCGGTGGCGCGGGCGGCGGCTGGCTCGAGGTGCTGGGCAGCGGCATGATTCACGCCAAGGTGCTCGAAGCGGGCGGCTATGACCCCGCCGACTGGCAGGGTTTCGCGTTCGGGTGCGGGATCGACCGGCTGGCGATGCTCAAATACGGGATGGATGACCTGCGCGCGTTCTTCGACGGCGACCTCAGGTGGCTGCGACATTATGGCTTCGCCGCGCTCGACGTACCGACGCTGAGCGGGGGCGTGTCGTCGTGAAGTTCACGCTTGGCTGGCTCAAGGAGCATCTCGACACGGCGGCGGCGGACGCCGACGCGGTCGCGGAGACGCTGACGCGCATCGGGCTGGAGGTCGAGGGCGTCCACAACCCCGGCGCGACGCTCGCCGCGTTCCGGGTCGCGCGCGTGCTCACCGCCGAGCGACACCCGCAGGCGGACAAGCTGCAGGTGTTGAGCGTCGACGCGGGCGACGGGCCGGTGCAGGTGGTGTGCGGAGCGCCCAACGCGCGGGCGGGGCTGGTCGGGGTGTTCGGCGCGCCGGGGGCCTATGTGCCGGGCAGCGGCATCACGCTCAAGATCGCCGCAATCCGCGGGGTCGAGTCGAACGGGATGATGTGCTCCGCGCGCGAGCTCGAGATCGGCGAGGGGCATGACGGCATCATCGAGCTGCCCGCCGATGCGCCGGTCGGTACGACGTATTCCGCTTACGCGGAGCTGGACGACCCGGTGTTCGACATATCCGTCACCCCCAACCGCCCCGACTGCATGGGCGTGCGCGGGATCGCCCGCGACCTGGCGGCGGCGGGGCTGGGGACGTTGCGACCGCTGGCCGAAGTATATCGTATGGCCGATCGTGGTTCGGCCGACCCTGTTCCCGTTCGCCCTGAGCTTGTCGAAGGTCGGCCAACGCGTGAGAGCGCGGGATGGGCTTCGACAAGCTCAGCCCGAACGGGGGTAAGTGACCTTCCACCCGCGCCCGACGTCCGCACCGACGACACCGAGGGCTGCCCCGCCTTTTACGCGCAAGCGGTGAGCGGCGTCCGCAACGGCGCGTCGCCGCCGTGGATGGCGCGCCGTCTCGCCGCGATCGGGCAGAAGCCGATCTCGGCGCTGGTCGACATTACCAACTTCATCTCGGTCGACTTGGGGCGGCCGCTCCACGTCTATGACCGCGCCAAGCTCACCGGCCCGCTGGTCGCCCGCCGCGCGCGGGACGGGGAGCAGGTGACGGCGCTCAACGGCAAGACCTACGCGCTCGACCCTTCAATGACGGTGATCGCGGACGACGTGGGCGTCCATGATATCGGCGGCATCATGGGCGGGGCGGAGTCGGGCGTGTCGGCGGAGACCACCGACGTGCTGATCGAGTGCGCGTATTTCGATCCCGACAGCATCGCGCGTACCGGCCAGACGCTGCTGCTGACCAGCGATGCTCGCCAGCGATTCGAGCGCGGGGTCGATCCGGCGTTCCTCGACGAGGGGCTGGCGATCGCGACCTGGCTGGTGCTCGACCATTGCGGCGGCG
>CAXSEO010000002.1:0-26934 GCA_964235525.1 uncultured Sphingomonas sp.
GCGACCGTCACCGTCCGGCCGCAGGTGTCCGGCGTCATCACCCAGCTTCTCTACACGGAAGGGCAGCGCGTCGCGAAGGGACAGGCGCTCGCGATCATCGACCCGCGCCCGTTCCAGGCCGCGCTGCTCCAGGCGCAGGGCGCGTTGACCCGCGATCAGGCGCAGCTCGCCAACGCGCGCATCCAGCTCGGCCGCTACAGCACCCTGCTCAGCCAAGATTCGATCGCGCGGCAAGACGTCGACACGCAGCGGGCGCTGGTGCAGCAGCTTCAGGGCACGGTGGCGATCGACCGCGGCGCGCTGCAGACCGCGGAGATCAACCTCGGCTATACCCGCGTCGTCTCGCCCGCGGCAGGGCGCGTCGGCTTGAAAGTGGTCGACGTGGGCAACTACATCGCCGCCGGGGACGCGAACGGGCTCGCGGTGGTGACCACGCTCCAGCCGATCGACATCGAGTTCGCGATCCCGCAGCAACAGGCCCCGGCGATCCAGCGGCGGGTCGCGAGCGGCGCGACGATCCCGGCGATCGCGCTCGACAGCACGCGGACGCGGACGCTCGATACCGGGCGGTTCTCGACGCTCGACAACCGCGTCGACCCGACCACGGGCACGATCAAGGCCAAGGCGCGGTTCCAGAACGTGCGGTTTCAGCTCTTCCCCGACCAGTTCGTCAACGTCCGGCTGACGGTCGACACGGTGCGCGACGCGGTGACGGTGCCGCCGTCGGCGGTTCGCTCGGGGCCGGATGGCAGCTACGTGTGGCTGCTCCGCCCCGACCGGACGGTCACCGAGCGCAAGGTCACCACCGGTGTTGCGGTCGCGGACAAGACCCAGGTCACGCAGGGGCTCGCGCTCGGCGACAGCGTCATCACCGATGGCGGCGATCGGCTTACCGAGGGCGCGAAGGTTGCGCTGCCCGGCGACAAGCCCGCGTACGGCGGCGGTCGGCACGGCGGTGGCGCGGGTGGACACGGCGGCGGGCGGCACCGGGGCGGCGGGGGCGGCTGAGCCTTGGGTCCGTCCCGCCTCTTCATCCTGCGGCCGGTCGCGACCGCGCTGTTCATGGTCGCGATCCTGCTGGCGGGGCTGGTCGGCTATCGGCTGCTGTCGCTGTCCGCGCTGCCCGAGGTCGACTACCCGACCATCCAGGTGACGACGCTCTACCCGGGCGGCAGCCCGGAGGTGATGAGCCAGACCGTCACCGCGCCGCTCGAGCGTCAGTTCGGCCAGATGCCGGGGCTGACGCGGATGGAATCGACCAGCTCGTCGGGCGCGTCGGTGATCACGCTCCAGTTCGGGCTGGCGATGGGGCTCGATGTTGCCGAGCAGGAAGTGCAGGCGGCAATCAACGCGGCGCAGGCGCTGCTCCCCGCCGACCTGCCCGCGCCGCCGGTCTACGCCAAGATCAATCCCGCCGACGCGCCGATCCTGACGCTGGCGGTCACCTCGCAGACGATGCCGCTCACCGACGTGCAGTCGATTGTCGACACCAGGCTGGCGCAGAAGATCGCGCAGATCTCGGGCGTCGGACTGGTCGGGCTGGCGGGCGGGGAGAAACCCGCGATCCGCATCCGCGCGGACACCCAGGCGCTGTCGAGCTATGGCCTCAGCCTTGCGCAGATTCGCACCGCGATCACCAACAGCAACGCGAACAGCGCCAAGGGCAGCTTCGACGGGCCGAACCGGTCGTATCAGATCAACGCCAACGACCAGCTCGAGACGCCCGACGATTACCGCCAGCTGATCGTCACCTACCAGAACGGCGCGCCGGTCCGGCTGGGCGCGGTGGCGCAGGTGATCGAGGGGGCGGAGAACACCCAGCTCGGCGCGTTGGCGAACACTACCCCCGCGATCATCCTCAACGTCCAGCGTCAGCCGGGCGCGAACGTGATCGCCACCACCGACGCGATCAAGCGTCAGTTGCCGACGCTGCTGAAGAGCCTGCCCGCCGGGCTCAACGCGACCGTGCTCGCCGACCGCACCACCGGCATCCGCGCGTCGGTCCGCGATGTCGAGGGCGAGCTGGTGCTGGCGGTCATCCTCGTGGTGCTGGTGATCTTCTTCTTCCTCCACTCAGGCCGTGCGACGTTGGTGGCGGGGCTGGCGGTGCCGATCAGTCTCGTCGGCACGTTCGGGGTGATGTACCTGCTCGACTACAGCCTCGACAACCTTTCGCTGATGGCGCTGACGATCGCGACCGGGTTCGTGGTCGACGACGCGATCGTGATGATCGAGAATGTCCAGCGGCAGATAGAGGACGGGATGGAGCCGTTCGCGGCGGCGCTGAAGGGCGCGGGCGAGATCGGCTTCACGATCATCTCGCTGACCGTGTCGCTGATCGCGGTGCTGATCCCGCTGTTGTTCATGGGCGACATCGTCGGGCGCTTGTTCCGCGAGTTTGCGGTGACGCTGGCGGTGACGATCCTGATCTCTGCTTTGGTGTCGTTGACGATGACGCCGATGCTGTCCGCGCGCTGGCTCAAACGACCCGAACAGGAGCGATCGAGTCGGGTGGCGGAGCGATCGGCGGCGGCGTTCGGGTGGGTCGAGCGGCGCTACGAGCGCGGGCTCGACTTCGTGCTCGCGCGCCGGGCCGCGACAATGACGGTCGCGGTGGCGACGCTGGTGCTGACCGTGCTGCTCTACCTCGTCATCCCCAAGGGGTTGTTCCCGACCCAGGACACGGGCCAGCTGCAGGCGCGGCTGATCGCGGCGAACGGTATCAGCTACGACCGGATGGCCGCGCTGCAGGGCGAAGCGGCGCACCGCATTTTACAGGATCCTGCCGTCGCCTCGCTGTCGGCGTTCGTCGGCGTCGACGGGTCGAACAACGCGTCGCTCAACTCGGGCACGATGCTGGTCAACCTCGCCCCCAGCCACGGCGCGCAGGAGCGGGTGATCGACCGGCTCAAGCGGTCCGTGGAGCGCATCCCCGGCGTGACGCTGTATCTGCAGCCGACGCAGGACCTCACCATCGACGCGGAGAGCGGGCCGACCCAGTACCGGCTCGCGGTGCAGGGCTCGAACACCGCCGACGTCACGACGGAGGCGCGGCGGATCGTCGCGGCGCTGCGTGGGGTGGCAGCGGTCCGCAACGTGTCAACCGACGCGGGCGCGACGGGTCCGTCGGCGGTGGTCACCATCGACCGCGACACCGCCGCGCGGCTCAACATCACCGCGTCGAGCGTCGACGACACGCTCTATTCCGCGTTCGGGCAGCGGATCGTGTCGACGATCTTCACCGAGACCGCGCAATACCGCGTGATCCTGGAGGCCGCGCCCGGGCTGGTCAGCGATCCCGCCACCTTGGGGCTGCTCCACCTCGAGGCGCAGGGCGGGGCGACGCCGCTCAACGCGATCGCGCGGATCACGCAGGGGCGCTCGCCTTTGGCGGTGACGCATGTCGGGCAGTTCCCCGCCGCGACCGTCAATTTCGATACCGGAGTGGGCGTGTCGCTCGGCACTGCGACCACCGCGATCGACAAGGCATTGAGCGGGCTCAACCTCAAGCGCGGGGTGACCACCACCTTCCTCGGCGCGGCGGGGGCGTTCGGGAACTCGCTCAACAACCAGCTCTGGCTGATCCTCGCGGCGGTGATCTGCGTCTATATCGTGCTGGGGGTGCTGTACGAGAGCTTCATCCACCCGGTCACCATCCTGTCCACCTTGCCGTCGGCGGCGGTCGGCGCGTTGCTGGCGCTGTGGGTGACGGGGCATGACCTCGACATCATCGGCATCATCGGCATCGTGCTGCTGATCGGCATCGTGAAGAAGAACGCGATCATGATGATCGACTTCGCGATCGCCGCCGAGCGGGACGAGGGGCTGGACCCGGTCGCCGCGATCCGGCGCGCGGCGGTGCTGCGCTTTCGCCCGATCCTGATGACGACGCTGGCCGCGCTGTTCGCGGCGGTGCCGCTGATGCTCGGCGCGGGCGAGGGCGCGGAGCTGCGCCGCCCGCTCGGCATCGCGATCTTCGGCGGGCTGCTCGTCAGCCAGCTGCTGACGGTGTTCACCACCCCGGTCGTGTACCTCTATTTCGACCGCGCGCAGCAGCGGCTGGCGCGGCGCGGCTGGGGCGTCAAGGCGTCGCCCGATATCGGGCCCGAGGCGCGCGCGTGAACCTGTCCGGTCCGTTCATCCGGCGGCCGATCGGCACGATCCTGCTGACGATCGGGCTGGCGCTGGTCGGCATCGCGGGGTTCTTCGCGCTGCCCGTCGCGCCGTTGCCGCAGGTCGACTTCCCGGTGATCAGCGTCCAGGCGGCGCTGGCGGGGGCTAGTCCCGAAGTGATGGCGCAGAGCATCGCCACGCCGCTGGAGCGACGGCTGGGCACGATCTCGGGGGTCAACGAACTGACCTCGTCGAGTTCGCTCGGGTCGACGCGGATCACGATGCAGTTCGACACGTCGAAGAACATCGACGGGGCCGCGCGCGAGGTGCAGGCGGCGATCAACGCTGCCCGTGTCGACCTGCCCGCGACGCTTCGCCAGAACCCGACCTATCGCAAGGTCAACCCCGCGAACCAGCCGGTTGTCGTCATCGCGCTCACCTCGCCGACCCGCACCGGCGCGCAGATCTTTGATGCGGTGTCGAACATCGTCCAGCAACGCCTGCTCCAGCTGCCGGGCGTCGGCGATGTCGAGCTTGGCGGCGGCTCGCTCCCCGCGGTGCGCGTCGACGTCAACCCGTACCAGCTCAACAGCGACGGCATTGCGATGGAGGATGTGCGCGCCGCGATCGAGGCGGCGAATGCGGACCGGCCCAAGGGCATTATCCAGGGCACGGGCGGGCGCGGGTGGCAGATCTACACCAACGCCGCCGGGCGGGTCGCGGCCGATTACCGCCCGCTGGTGGTCGCGTGGCGCAACGGTGCGGCGGTGCGGCTGGGCGACATCGCGACGGTCAGCGACAGCGTCGCCGACACTCGCACGCTGGGGCTGTTCAACGGCCAGCACGCGGTGGTGGTCAACATCACCCAGCAACCGGGCGCCAACCTGATCGAGATGGTGAACGCGATCCGGGCCGAGCTGCCCGGGCTGCGCGCGCAGCTTCCGGCCGATGTTCGGGCCGAGATCGCGATCGACCGCACCAGCTCGATCCGCTCTTCGATCCGCGAGATCGAGATCACGGTGGGGATCGCGCTGGTGCTGGTAGTGCTGGTGGTGTTCGCGTTCCTGCGCGATGTGCGCGCGACGACCATTCCCGCCATCGCCACGATCGTGTCGCTGCTGGGCACCTTCGCGGTCATGTACCTGCTCGGCTACAGCCTCAACAACCTGTCGCTGATGGCGATCACCGTCGCGACCGGCTTCGTCGTCGACGACGCGATCGTGGTGCTGGAGAACACCACCCGGCATCTTGAGGCGGGGATGAACCGGTTCGACGCGGCGCTGCTCGGCGCGCGCGAGGTCGGGTTCACCGTGCTGTCGATCTCGGTCAGCCTGGTCGCGGTGTTCATCCCGCTGCTGTTCATCGGCGGCATCGTCGGGCGGTTGTTCCGCGAGTTCTCGGTCACGCTGTGCGTGTCGGTGATGATCAGTCTGGTGCTGTCGCTCACCACCACGCCGATGCTGTGCGCGTGGTTCCTGCGCCCCGGCGATGCGCAGCAGGAGCATCGCCCGGCGGGGCGGGTGGCGCAGTGGCTGGAGCGCGGCTATCTGCGGGTGGAGCGCGCCTATGCACGCTCGCTCGACTGGGCGCTGGCGATGAAGCGACTGGTGCTGCTGCTGCTGGTCGCCGTCATCGGGCTGACCGTGTACCTCTACATCGTCGTACCCAAGGGGCTGTTCCCGCAGCAGGAAAGCCCGCTGATCATCGCCGGGGTGCGCGCGGACGAGAGCGTGTCGTTCCAGTCGATGCAGGTGAAGCTTACGCGCGTCATCGACATCATCCACCACGACCGCGCGGTGCAGGACGTGGTCGGCTTCACCGGCGGCCAGCGCGCGGGCGGCGCGTTCATCCTGATCGCGCTGAAACCGGTCGGCCAACGGCGCGGGCAGCCGAGCACCGCCGTGATCCAGCGACTGCAACGACGGCTCCAGCCGGTCAGCGGCATCCGCCTGTTCCTCAGCCCGCTGCAGGACCTGCGCGCGGGCGGACGGCAGAGCAACGCGACCTATCAATATACGCTGATGGCGGACTCGACCGCGGCGCTGAAGCAATGGTCGCAGAAGCTGGAGGCCGTGCTGAAGACCAGCCGCGTGCTGACCAACGTCGACAGCGACCTCGCCGAGAACGGGGTGGAGAGCTTCGTCCGCATCGACAAGGATTCCGCCGCTCGCCTGGGCATTTCGCCGCGCGATGTCGACAACGCGCTGTACGACGCGTTCGGGCAGCGCCAGGTCGCGACCATCTATGAGGATATCAACCAGTATAGCGTCATCCTCGGCTGGCGACCCGACGCCACCCAGGGCCCGCAGGACCTGCCCGATGTGCGCGTGCCGGTTGGGGCGACCAGCGCGGCGACCACGAGCGTCGCCTCCACCACCGGCAGCGCGGGCGGGACCGGCAGCGCGACGGGCGCGGGGCTGACCAACCTCGGGCAGAACAACGGTGGCATCGCCCCGACGATCGCGGTCGGCGGCGCGGCCGATACGACGACGGTCGGCGTCGCCTCGAGCGGGACGGTGACCGAGGCCACCGCGAACCGGTCGGGGCAGACCGCCGCTGCATCCGTCCCCACCAACCCGGCGCTGCGCGACCCGTCAACCGGCTCCGCGCTGAGCAACACCGTGCGTCAGCTCACCCCGCTGCCGACGATCGCGGGCATCAGCCAGGCCCCGACCGCCGCCAGCGTCAACCACCAGGGCACCGAGCTCGCCGCCACCATCTCGTTCGATCTCGTGCCCGGCCATTCGCTCAGCCAGGCGGCGACGGAGATCGAGGCGGCGGAGGCGCGGATCGCGATGCCCGCGTCCGTCCATGGCGGCTTTGGCGGCACCGCGCTCCAGTTCCAGCAGAACCAGGGGTCGCAGCCGCTGCTGATCCTGGCCGCGCTGGTGACGATCTATCTCGTGCTCGGCATCCTGTACGAAAGCCTGATCCACCCGCTGACCGTGCTGTCGACGCTGCCCGCGGCGGGGGTGGGGGCGGTGCTGGCGCTGATGATCTTTGGCATGGAGTTCTCGATCATCGCGCTGATCGGGGTTTTCCTGCTGCTCGGCATCGTCAAGAAGAACGCCATCCTGATCATCGACTTCGCGCTCGCCGCGCAGCGTGAGCGCGGCCTGAGCGCGGAAGCGGCGGCGCGCGAGGCGAGCCTGCTTCGTTTTCGGCCCATCCTGATGACGACGCTCGCCGCCGCGCTCGGCGCGTTGCCGCTGGCGATCGGGTTCGGCGAGGGCGCGGAGCTGCGGCGGCCACTGGGGGTTGTCATCATCGGCGGGCTGATCGCCAGCCAGCTGCTGACCCTTATCACCACCCCGGTCGTATACGTCGCGCTCGACCGGCTGGCCCAGCGCCGCCGCCGTCGCGCCGGTCGCTCCCCGTCCCGTTTCCATGAGCTTGCCACATGATCCGTTCCGCTCCGCTCCTCGCCGCCGCCGCCGCCCTCGCGGGCTGTTCGTTCGCGCCGCACTATGCGCGGCCCGCCTCGGCGGCCGCGTCCGGCTGGAAGACGGTGGACGGCTGGCGTCCCGCCGCGCCCGCCGACGACGCGGTCCGCGTGGACTGGTGGACCGCCTATGGCGACCCGTTCCTCGACGACCTCGTCGCGCGCGAGGACGCGCACAACCAGACGCTCGCGCAGGCGCTCGCCACCTATCGCCAGGCGACCGCCGCGACGCGCGAAGCGCGCGCCAACCTGTTCCCCACCGTCAGCGCGAACGGCTCGGTCACCCACAGCTATTCGGGCTCGGGCCGGGTCATCAACGGCGGGATCATCAGCAGCACCACCAGCTCCACGACCGGCACGGGCACCACCACGACCGGTACGGGCACGACGACCGGTACCGGCACGAGCACCGGGACCACCACGAGCGGCATTATCAGCAACGGCAGCAGCAGCACCAGCTACCGACTGACGCTCGACGCGACGTGGCAGCCCGACTTCTTCGGTCGCCTCACCAACACCGTCCGCAACGCGCGCTATACCGAGCAGGCGCGGTTGGCCGACCTCGCCAACACCCGGCTGACCCTGCAGGGGCAGCTGGTCAGCGATTACCTCTCGCTCCGCGCCACGGACGCGGATCTCGCCAGCCTCACCGCCACGGTCGTCGCCTATCAGCGCTCGCTCCAGATCGCGACCAACCGCTACAATGCCGGGATCGCCCCGCGCACGGACGTGTTCCAGGCACAGTCGCAGCTTGCCTCCGCGCAGTCCGACCTTGATGGCGAGCGCCGCACCCGCGCGCAGTTCGAGGACGCGATCGCGGTGCTGATCGGCGAGAACCCGGCGGGCTATCGCATCCTCGCGCTCACGAACTGGACGCCGTCTACGCCGTTTGTGCCCGTCGCGCTGCCCTCGACGCTGGTCGAGCGCCGCCCCGACATCGCGGGTGCCGAGCGCCAGGTCGCGGCCGCGAACGCGCAGATCGGGGTGCAGCGCGCGGCGTTTTTCCCGACGGTGACGCTGTCGGGCAGCGGCGGGCTGGAGAGCGAAGGCCTGTCCTCGCTGTTCAACGCCTCGTCATTGCTCTGGTCGCTGGGGTCCCAGGCGGCGCAGACGCTGCTCGACTTCGGCGCGCGGCGGGCGCGGGTGGCGCAGGCGCGGTTCGCCTATGACGCGACCGTCGCCAACTATCGCCAGGTGACGCTGACCGCGTTCCAGGAGGTGCAGGACGACCTGGTCGCGACCGAGATCCTCCAGCGGCAGGAGGCGCTGCTCCAGACCGCGTCGATCGCGGCGGACCGGTCGGAGGCGGCGCTCCGCAACCAGTATCTCGCGGGCACGACGATTTACACCAACGTCGTCACCGCGCAGGCGACCGCGCTGACCGCGCGCCGCGCGCTGATCACGGGTCGGCTCGACCGCCAGAACGGCGCGGTGACGCTGGTGCAGGCGCTGGGCGGCGGCTGGAGCGCGGATGACCTCACCAACGGACGCGCGCGGGCGGCTGCGCTGGCACCGCAGGGCTGAAGCGCAGCTATCGCGGGGCCAAGCCGGGGGCGGATTGTAAGCCGAGTGGATTGGGGGAGATTGGCGGGCGTTACCGGAGACCACCCCGATGTCCGCCGCCCTCTATCTCCTGCTCGCCGCCGCGCAGACCGCTTCCACCCCGGCCCAGGAGTCGCCGCCCACGCCCTCGCCCGAAGCGACGCAGGATACCGGCCGGCTCGGGGCCGCGCAGCAAGGCGCGGGCGAGGTGATCGTCACCGCTCGCCGCCGCTCCGAATCGGTGCAGCGGGTGCCGATCGCGCTGTCGGTGATCGGCGGCACCGCGCTCGCCGAGACCGGCGCGTACAATGTCGACCGGCTCCAGCAGCTCCAGCCGACCCTGCAATTCTATTCCACTAACCCGCGCAACTCCGCCGCGAACATCCGCGGCCTCGGCGCGCCGTTCGGCCTCACCAACGACGGCATCGAGCAGGGGGTCGGCATCTATGTCGACCAGGTCTATTACAGCCGCATCGCCTCCGCGACGTTCGATTTCACCGACACCGACCGGATCGAGATCCTGCGCGGGCCGCAGGGGACGCTGTACGGCAAGAACACCACCGCGGGCGCGATCAACATCTATACGCGCGCACCCAGCTTCACGCCGGAGGCGCGGATCGAGCTGACCGGCGGCAATTATGAGTTCTTTCAAGGCAAGGTGTCCGCTTCCGGCCCGTTGATCGACGACACGCTCGCGTTGCGCCTGTCCGCCTCCGTCACCACGCGGCAGGGGACGATCTATAACACCCGCCAGCGCGACTATGAGAATGCCCAGGATAACGCCAGCTTTCGCGGCGCGTTGCTATGGCGCGCCTCGCCCACGCTCGACCTGACGCTGTCCGCCGATTACAACCACCAAAACCCGGACTGCTGCGTCCAGTATTACGCGCGGGTCGCGCCGACGCAGCGCCCGCTCAACCGCCAATACGCCGCGCTGGCCGCCGCGCAGAACTATGCGGTGCCTTCGACCAACCCGTTCGACCGTGTGACCGATGTCGACACGCCGTTGCGCGCGGAGCAGGAGCTGGGCGGCGTGTCCTTGCTCGCCAACTGGCGGCTGGGCGGGGCGACGCTGACCTCCGTCACCGCCTATCGCTTCTGGAACTGGAACCCGTCGAACGATCGCGACTTTATCGGCCTGCCGATCACCACCGTGTCCGCCAACCCGTCGCAGCAGCATCAGGTCAGCCAGGAACTGCGCCTCGCCTCCGACGGCGAGCGCCGCGTGGACTATGTCGCGGGCGCGTTCTTCTTCCAGCAGCATATCGATACGCAGGGGCTGCAGGTCCAGGGGTCGGCCGCGAGCGCGTTCCTGCTCAACCCGACCAGCGCGGACGGGAAGAACTCCGCCGTGCTGAACGGCCTGACCGCGCGCAACACGATCGGGTTCGACAACACCAGCGCCGCGCTGTTCGGCAAGCTGACCGGGCACGTCAGTCACCGGTTCTCGATCGCGCCGGGGCTGCGGCTCAACTACGACTACAAGAACGGCTCCTACGTCTCGGTGGTGACGACCGGCGCGGGCGCGGTGCTGGACTGTTCGGTGCCCGCGCAGACCGCGAGCGCGGTGGTGAAGGACCAGTGCGGCGTGCTCGCGCCGCAAAGCTATGCGCCGCATTTCCACAACTGGAACCTGTCGGGCGACATCACCGCCGCCTATGACTTCAGCGCCGACGTCCACGGCTACGCGACCTATGCGAGGAGCTACAAGTCAGGTGGGATCAACCTGTCCGGGCTGCCGCTCAACGCCGCCAACACCGGCGTCGACCTGACCACGCAGACGGTGCGGCCGGAGAAGGTCAACCATTACGAGCTCGGCCTCAAGACGCAGCTCGCCGAGCGGAAGGTCACGGCCAATCTCGCCGCGTTCTGGACCGAGATCGACGATTATCAGGCGACGGTGAATAACGGCCAGCTGACCGTGATCCGCGGCTATCTCGCCAATGCGGGGGAGGTGCGGACGCGCGGGGTGGAGCTCGATACCGCGCTCCGCCCGACCGCGCGGCTCAACGCCTATGCCAACGGGGCCTATACCGACGCGAAATACGTCCATTTCACCAACGCGCCGTGCCCGCCCGAGCTGTCGGGCGGCAATCCGGCGCTGAACGGCGCGACCCCCGCGCCCGCGGGGACGCCGGGGCTGAGCCCGCTGACCTGCGACATCTCGGGGCAGGTGCTGCCGGGCGTATCGAAATGGGCGGCCTCGTTCGGCGCGGAGTATGATCTGCCCGCGCGATTGTTCGGCGGCAACGGGCAGTTCTACTTGGGCTATGACGGCAGCTATCGCTCGCGCTTCTCGTCCAATCCGTCGCCGAGCGCGTATATGTACGTGAACGAGTACAGCCTCAGCAACTTCCGCGTCGGCTACAAGGCGGCGGCGAGCGTCAACGTGTTCGCCTGGGTCCGCAACGCGTTCGACCAGCACTATTTCGAGCTGCTCACCACCCAGTCGGGGAACACCGGGCTGATCGTCGGCCAGCCGGGTGACCCGAGGACGTATGGATTCACGCTGTCGAAGTCGTTTTGAGGGCAACACACGCTGATATGCCCTCACCCTCCCGGCGCTTCGCGCCTCCTTCCCTCTCCCGCAAGCGGGAGAGGGAGTTTTCGGGTGGCGCATCTACAGTCCCCCTCCCGCTTGCGGGAGAGGGAGGAAGCGCCAAAGGCGCAGAAGGGTGAGGGCAAGCGCGCCTCAGATCACCCAATCGGGCGCGCTGGTCTCGACCGCGTCCGCGGCGACCCGCTCGCCCGGCCAGGTAACGCCCGCTAACGGCGGCAGCGCCAGCACCACCGCGAGCCCGGCGTCGTGGAGCAGGCGGGCGGCGGCGACCGCGCGCCGCGCCGCCTCGGCCGGGTCGGCCCCGAGCGTCAGCTCCGCCAGCCGCGCCTCGTCGAGCAGCATCACACTTTGCCCCTCGTCGCGCAGCCTGGCGGCGAGCGCCGCGCCCTGTTCGGCCAGCCCATCAGCGGGCGCGTCGATCCAGCGGATCGCGGGCACTGCCTTCCCGCGTTGACGGATTTGGAAACGCTCGACCAGCCCGGCGGCGGCGGTGGCGTTGCTGTGCGGGTCGATAAGAATAAAGCCGCCCAGCGCGCGCGATCGCTCGTACCGGTCGAGCGCGAGCGGCTGATCGGTCACCACCGTAGCGCGCGCGATGTCGTTCAGCCGCACCTCGCGTGGGCCCGCGGCGTCGCCGGTGTCGACGTCGAACACGCCCTCCACCGCGGTGACGCGCGCGGGGACGGTGCGCGTGCCCAGCTTGAGCAGCATCCGCCGCCCGACCGCGAGCGCGTCGTCCGCCATCCACACCAGCGTCGCGCCGATCTCGTCGGCGACGCCGACGCTCGCGCCCTCGCCGACCAGCACGTCGCCGCGTGAACAGTCGACCTCCTGCGCGAAGGTGAGCAGCGCCGACTCGCCCGCGCGCGCGTCGACGCGGTCGCCCTCCGACGCCACGATGCGCGCGACCGTCGCGGCGGTGCCCGCCGGAAGCACGCGCAACCGCTGGCCCGGTGCGACCCGCCCCGCCGCGACCTGTCCTGCATAGCCGCGAAAGGTCGAGTCCGGGCGCAGCACCGCCTGTACCGGCATCGCGAAGCCCGCGTCGGGCGCCTCTGCCACCTCGGCCGCGTCGAGCGCCTCCATGATCGTCGGCCCGCGATGCCACGGCATCCGCGCGCTTCGGGCAACGATGTTATCCCCGTCGCGAGCCACCACCGGCACCGCGCTGAACCGTGCGATCCCGACCTGCGTCGCCAGCCCGCGATATTCGGCGACGATCGCGTCGAAGGCGGCGAGGTCGAACCCGACCAGGTCCATCTTGTTGACCGCCAGCACCACCTCGCTGATGCCGAGCAGCCGCACGATCCGGCTGTGCCGCCGCGTCTGCCGCTGCACCCCCCGCCGCGCGTCGACCAGGATCACCGCCAGGTCGGCGGTCGACGCGCCCGTCACCATGTTGCGGGTATATTGCTCGTGCCCGGGCGTATCGGCGACGATGAACGCCCGCCTCGCGCTGGCGAAATAGCGGTAGGCGACGTCGATGGTGATGCCCTGCTCGCGCTCCGCCTCCAGCCCGTCGAGCAGCAGCGAATAATCGGGCTCCGCGTCGCGCGACCGGTGCGCGCTGTCCGTCGCGAGCGTGGCGAGCTGGTCGCTGGCGAGCGTGTCCGCGTCGTGGAGCAGGCGGCCGAGCAGCGTCGACTTGCCGTCGTCCACCGACCCGCAGGTGATGAAGCGGAGCATCGGCAGCGCGGGTGCCTCGACGGGCAGGGGCGCGAGTGCAGTGGCCATCGTCAGAAATAGCCCTGGCGTTTCTTGCGCTCCATGCTCGCCGCCTCGTCGCGGTCGACCGCGCGGCCCTGGCGCTCGGACGTGTCGGACCCCAGCGTCTCGGCGATCACCTCCGCGATCGTCGACGCGGTGCTCTCGGTCGCGCCGGTCAGCGGCCAGTCGCCCAGCGTGCGAAAGCGGACCGAGCGCATCCGGGGCTGTTCCCCGGGGCGGAGCGGCATCCGCTCGTCGTCGACCACGATCAGCAACCCGTCGCGCTCCACCACCGGGCGCGGGCGGGCGAGGTACAGCGGCACGATGGGGATGCCCTCGCGCTCGATGTACCGCCACACATCGGCTTCGGTCCAGTTGGACAGCGGGAAGACCCGCATCGTCTCGCCGGGCGCGACGCGCGCATTGACCAATGACCACAGCTCGGGCCGCTGGCGCTTGGGGTTCCAGCCATGGCCGGGCGAGCGGATGGAGACGACGCGTTCCTTGGCCCGCGCGCGCTCCTCGTCGCGGCGCGCGCCCCCGAACGCGGCGTCATAGCCGCCCGCGTCGAGCGCGTTGCGTAGCCCGTCGGTCAGCATCGCCTGCACATAGACCGGGGTCGGGACCGCGAACGGGTCGACTCCGCGCGCCGCCGCCGCCGCCTCGTGGTGGACGACCAAGTTGAGTCCATGGCGCGCCGCTTCCCGGTCGCGATGCGCGAGCAGGTCCGCGAAGTCCCAGCCCGACGCGATGTGCAGGCACGGGAACGGCAGCGGGCCGGGGAAGAACGCCTTGCACGCGAGGTGGAGGAGGACGGCGGAGTCCTTGCCGACCGAATAGAGCAGCACCGGTCGCCGCGTCTCCGCGACGATCTCACGGATGATGGCGATGCTCTCGGCTTCGAGCGCGTCGAGGGGCGCGAGCGTCACTCTCAGCCCGCCGCCGCCACGCGGACCAGCCGCCCGTCGGCACCGACGTGCAAGCCGCACTCGCGCTGCGCGCCGTCCTCCCACCACCAGCGCCCCGCGCGCTCGGGCTCGCCGGGCAGCACCGCGCGGGTGCACGGCTCGCAGCCGATCGAGAGGTATCCGCGCGCGTGGAGCGGAGACACGGGAATGTCGTGGCGCGCGCAATAGTCGACCACCTCGTCGCGCGACCAGTCGTGCAAGGGGGCCGCCTTCCATACGCCGCGCTCGGTGTCCTCGATCATCGGGTCGACCGCGCCGCCGCTCCCGCGCCCGCCGCGCAGGCCGGTCAGCCAGACCCCCGCGCCCGCCAGCGCGCGCGCGAGCGGCTCCACCTTGCGGATGCCGCAACAGGCGAGGCGCAGCTCCTTGGCGTCGCGAAAGGCATTGATGCCGTGATCCGCGACGAACGCACCGATCGCTTGCGCGTCGGGATAGAAGGGCCGGACGCGGACGCCATAGCGCGCCTCCGTCTCCGCCCACAGCGCGTAAGTCTCCGGGAACAGGCGACCGGTGTCGAGCGTCACGATCTCGACCGGAAGCCCGGCCGCGACGACCGCGTGGAGCAGCGCCTGATCCTCCAGCCCGAAGCTGGTGGTGAAGACGATCCGCTCCGCCGCATGGCCGCTCAGCGCGTCGAGCCGGGCGCGGAGCGTGGCGTCTGGATCGCGATCGGCTCGGGGTACGGAGATGCTCGCCACCGCATCGACCTGCGCGTCGTAGGCGCGACGTTCAACCCAGCTTAGCTTGCCCCGCGACAAGCCGTGCTACGAACGCTCGCCTTGATGCATGATACAGTCCGGCGGGTTGACAGCCCATCGGCACCGGATAGGATCGGCCGTGGTTGGTGAGGGTGGGGCACCCGCACGCGACCGAGTATCAGTGCAAGGGTCGCCGACTTTGTCCTCCAGCCCGTTCCGCCGCACCGCGACCCGGCTCACCGCGCTGGCGCTTGCGCTCCCGCTATGTGCGCATGCCGAGCTGGGCGGCCCGGTGTCCGGCGTCCGTGCGGATGGCGCGCGCATGAATGCCAACGTCGCCGCCGTCGCCCTGCCACGCTACACGCGCCACGAGCTGACCCGCGCCAACGGCGGATCGGTGCGCGAGTTCAGCAACCCGAACGGACAGGTGTTCGCGGTGACCTGGTCGGGACCGGGCAAGCCGGACTTGCGCGCGCTGCTCGGCCGCTACTTCACCGCGTTCCAGGCCAGCAACGTCTCCGGCGGTCGCGCGCTCCACGCGCTGCGCCGCCCGGCGCAGGTCAACCAGGCCGATCTCCAGATCCAGACGGGCGGGCATATGGGCTGGTTCCACGGCGTCGCCTATATCCCGTCGCTGGCGCCGCCGGGTTTCTCCACCAGCGACCTGCCGCAGGGGCTGTGACGATGGGTCGCCGGTCCATCGCGGTGGTCGCCGCGCTTGCGCTCGCCGGGTGTGGCGGCGACTCCACCCCGTCGACATCCGCCGTCGCGGTGGTCACGCCGACGCCTACACCGACACCAACTCCCACACCGACCCCCACCGTCAACACCGCGATCGTGACGCTCGACGCCGGTCCGCCCGCGTTGAACGTCGGCAGTGACGGCTACACCGCGTTCAACGAGCCCTATGTCAGCGTCACGCTCTGCGCGCCCGGCTCCACCACGAACTGCCAGACCATCGACCATGTCATCCTCGACACCGGCTCGGTCGGCCTGCGGATCATCCAGCCGGTGCTCAACGCCAGCCTGCTCGCCGCATTGCCTGCCGAGACCGACACGTCGAGCAACGCGGTCGGCGAATGCTATCAATATGTGAACTCCTACGCGTTCGGCTCGGTTCGCACCGCGGACTTCTCGATCGCGGGCGAGAAGGTGGCGGCGATGCCGTTCCAGGCGATCGCGGATACCGGCACTTTCACGACCATTCCGTCGGGCTGTTCGTCGGGCGGCGGTACCCCGATCCAGACCGTCAAGGACTTTGGCGGCAACGGCATCCTCGGCATCGGCACCACCGGCACCGATTGCGGATCGTTCTGCGCCGTCGCCGGGGGCCAGTCGGCGGCGATCTATTATGACTGCCCCACCGCCGGGTGCAGCACTATCATCGGCCGCGCGGCGAACGCCGCCGCGCCGTTCCAGCAACTGCCCAATCCGGTCGCCGCGTTCCCGATCGACAACAACGGTTCGATCCTGACCCTGCCGCCCGTCCCGCAAGCGGGCCTGCCGTCGCTGACCGGCACGGTGGTGTTCGGCATCGGCACGCAGGCGGACAACGCGCTGACCGCGGCGAACGTCCTGCCGGTGACCAATTCGAGCAGCAAATTGGGCCCGGGCGTGCTGACTGCGACCTATAACGGCAAGCAACTCACCCAGAGTTTCCTCGACAGCGGCAGCGGCGACTATTACTTCATCGACACCAGCCTGAATCCCTGCACCGACCCGGATCTGATCGCGTTCTACTGCCCCGCCTCGCCGTTGCCGCTGTCGCCGGTATTGACCGCGACCAACGGCACGACCGCCAGCGGCGCGTTCACCCTCTACAGCCCGCTTAACGTCGTGGCGTCGTCGACTGTCGCCCCGGGGCTGGGGCTCAACCCGACGCTGGTCAAGCCGCCGCTACCATTCGCCAACAGCTTCGACTTCGGGGTGCCGTTCTTCTTCGGGCGGGCGGTCTATACCGCGATCGAGGGACGCGCAGCGGGCGGGGTGCAGGGGCCGTACTTCGCGTTCTGACGGCGGACCGGGCGCGAATCACAGCCCCCGCGCATCCTCGCCGCACCAGCCCGGCAGGCTCTTGGCGTCGTCCAGCTTGGCGAGGTGGAGCGCCTGCTTGACCGCCTCGGCATAGTCGCTCGCGACCAGTGTGGGGTCGATCCGGTGACGGAGATGGTCCGCCCACAGGAACTCGGAGAACGGCTTGCTGCTCTTCGCGCACCCACGCCGGCGGATCAGCTCCCCGGCCAGGCTGCGGAATGGGTCGTCCTTGAGCTTGCCGAGCCGCTTCGGGATCGCGTCGAGATCGCGGCGCCGCCCGTGCCGGTCATAGGCGTGGCACCAGGCGCTGTTGTCGAGATAGGTCCAGAAGTTTTGTCTGGGCAGGTGCGACAGGTCGGCCAGCACATAGATGGCGACCAGTCCCGCCTCCTCCTCCAGCAGCGCGCGCGCGAAATGGTGGTGATCGACGATATAGGGCCGCTGCTGGGGGCCGATCACGGCTGGCAGGACATGGCGGCGGAGCAGCTTCGCGCGCGCCTTGCCGTCGGCGGCGCGCCATTGCTCGCGCTTGAGTTCTACCTCGCGCAGGCCGACGGTTATCTGGGTCGGGCGCAGGTCGGTGATCGGGACGCCGATGGGCAACGCGTCGGACAATGGTCGTTTCTCCTGTTCGCAAGGTGCGCGCGGCGGTTCCGCTTGCCGTTCCCGCTACGCACGCTACCTTGTCGGTCCAACCTCAAGGAGCCGTTTATGATCCGTACCGTCATCCTCGCGACCGGCCTCAGCCTCGTCGCGCTCAGCCCCGCTTACGGCAAGGGCTGCATCAAGGGCGCGGTGGTCGGCGGCGTCGCGGGCCATATGGCCGGGCACGGCAAGATGGGTGCCGCCGCGGGCTGCGCCGTCGGCCATCACCACGCCGCGAAGAAGGCCGCCGCCAAGCAATAGCATCGAGGCGCAGGCTCCCGCCCCGGCGGGAGCCTGCCTCAGATCAGGTCCAGCCTCGCCGGGGTCGCATTCGGGAACAGCCGCCCGAGCCGGTCCGCGCTCAACCCGTACTGGCGCGCAACGAGGCCGCCGATCAGCCCGCGGTAGTCGGTCAGCACCGGCAGGTCGCGCGCCTGGTTGAGTGTCGCGGGCGAAAGCGTGACCTGCGGCCCCGCCATCCGCCCGCCGCGCACCCCGCCGCCCATCACCCAATACACGCTGCCATGGCCGTGGTCGGTGCCCTTGTCGCCATTTTCCTTAAACGTGCGGCCGAACTCGGAGACGACCACCACCGTGGTGCCGCGCCACGCCTCCGGCCCGAGCTCGTCGGCATAGCCCGCGAGCCCGCGCCCGAGCTCGCCGATGCGCCCCGCCAGATAGCCCTGCGCGCCGCCTTGATTGACGTGCGTGTCCCATCCGCCGACGTCGAGGAACGCGAGGTTGAACTGGTCGCGCATCAACCGCCCGATGCGCCGCGCGGATAGCTCGAACCCCTTGGCGCTGACCGCGCCGCGGCTGGCGGCGGTCATCTCCTGGCTCAAGGACTCGAACACCGCCTCGCGCACCGCGAAGCCTTCGCGGACCGAGCCTTCGAGGCCCGACTGGCCCTGGTACATCGCCTCGATCAATCCTTGCGAGCGCGCGTCGATCGTCGGCTTGCCCGCGCCGCCGAGCGCGATGTTGGGCACCACCGGCCCGCCCCGGAAGCAGAGCGGCAGCTGATCGGTGAAGGCGATCGGCTTGTCCTGCCCCAGCATCGCCGCCAGCCGCGCCATGAACCCCGACCGGTAATCGCGCGAGCCGCCGACCGACTGGCCCAGCTCCAGCGTGTCCTGCGTCTCGAAATGGCTGCGGCTCATGTCGTCAGTGCCCGCGAACGGCACGAACGCGATCTCGCGTTTCTGCCACAGCGGGTAGATCGTCTCCTTGAGCGCGGGATGCAGCGCCCAGTCGCCGTCGAGCGCGAGCGCCGCGTTGGGGTTGGCGGGGTTGGGCTTGGCCAAGCCGATGGTGGGTCGCGCCTGATGGTAGAAGTCGCTCCCGACCGGCGCGACGATGTTGGCGGCATCGTACGCGCCACGCAGGAACACCACCAGCAGCCGGGTGCCCGCCGCGGCGGGGGCGGCGAACGCGCGGCCCGCGATCACCAGCGGCGCGAGCAGCGCGGCGTGCTTCAACAGGTCTCGGCGGTGCATGACGCAAGCTCCTCAACGGTGCATGAAATCGGGGGACGACAGAAACAGCGCATTCCATTCCTGCGGCGAGCGCGCCTGGTCGAGCGCGGCACGCGTGGCGGGGGCGAGCGATGCGGCGCGGGCGTCATAGAACAGCGCGTTCTGCGGCTGCGGAAAGGCGGGTTGTTCGGGCGCGCCCGCGTCGACGGGCTTGAACAGCCCCGACGAGCCGCCGCCGATCTGGCGCGCGATCTCGAACCGGACCTCCATCTGTCCCGGCCCGGTCCACGCGGCCGCGCCGAGCGGATAGCCGTCGGGTGTCTCATGCCCGTAGAGCGGCTCGCCGAGCCGCTGCAGCCAACCGCCGATCGGCGCTACGTTGAGCACCACGCGCCCGTCATAGGCCGCGCGCACCGCCGAGACCGCATAGTGCATCGGATCCTTGAAGTCGTGGCCCAGCGACGCGGCGAACTCGGGCGAGCGCGCCATCGTGCGGAGCACCGCCGCGATGTCACCGTGGCTGTGCTCGAAGGTGGCCGTCATCCGGTCGACCAGCGCGGGCGACGGGTCGTCGCCGACGAAATACGCCGCGATCTGGCCTGAGACGTGGTGCGCGGTCGCGGGGGCGACGGCGAGGATGTCGAGCGCCTGCTCCACCTCGCCGAACCCGCTGCCCTTGATGGGATGGCCGAGCAGCACCTTGTCGCCGAAGTCGTGGCGCGCGGGGTTTAACTCGAACAGCCCGGCGCGGACGTAGAGCGGCTGGAGCGCGGCCTTAAGCTTGGGCGGGTCGGGCTTGAGGTTCACGCCGACCCCGGTCAGCACGCGCGCCAGCTCTTGCACGTCGGCTTGCGTATAGCCCGAGCCGACGCCGAGCGTGTGCAGCTCCATCAGCTCGCGCGCGTAGTTCTCGTTGATGTGGTTGGCGGCGTTCTGGTCGTTGTCGAGGTAGCGCAGCATCGCCGGGTGGCGCAGCGTCGCCTCGAGCAGGTCGCGGAAGCGGCCGAGCGCGCGCGGGCGGATCGCCGCGTCCTCGTAGTCGCCGACCATCGCACGGATATCGCGCTTGCCCGCCTGGACGTTGAAGTGGTTAACCCAGAACCACGTCATCTGCTCGCGCAGCTGGTCGGGCGCGTAGAGGTCGCGCAGCAGCGAGCGCGCCTGCGCCTCGCCGGCAAGCTCGCTGATCGCCTTGTTGTAGGCCGCGCGTGCCGCCTGCTTCTGCACCGGATCGGTGAGCGCGTTGGCGGCGCGGTTCTGCGCGTCGACCTCGACCACCAGCGCCGCCATCGGCTCGCGGGTGATCCGCATTGCGTCGACTTGGCGCTGCGCCGCCGGGGGCAGCGGCGCGGTGCCGGGGTCGCGAAGCTGCGCGTCGAGCCAGCGGGAGAGGCCCGCGCGGCGGAGGGCCTCAACCGACGCGGTGTCCGCGCCCCAGGTGAGGCGGTCCGCGAGCGCGAGCGGCGACGCTATCGTTTTTGGCTCAGCTGCGGCCACAGGCGATTGCACGACGCTCAGCGCGGCCGCGCCGAGCATCAGCGCGCGCCAGAGCGGGCGGTCAGCGATGGTCATGCGCGTGATCCTGTCCATGCGCCGGCTCGGCGTGATGATCGGCGGGCCGCTGTTCGGGGGCATGCGAGTGCGTCGCGGACGGCGGAGCGGCGTGGTGAGGCTCCGGCGGCCGGGCGGCGGCGATGATCTGCCTGGATGGCGCGGCGGGCGGATCGTGCGGTCGCGCCGCCTCGACTTGATACTGTGGGGCGATGTGGGGCATCTCCGCGCCGCGCACGACCACGACCCGCTCCGGCAGTGGGGCGTAGTGCGGCGGCCGGGCGCTGTGAGCTAGCGGAGCGGGGTGGAACTCGACAGGTGGTGCGATGTGCGGCGGCGTCGGAACCACGGGAAGCGCGCGATGCGGCGGCGTAGCGGGCCGGAACTCGACGGATCGTGCGAAGTGCGTCGGCGGCGGAGCCACGATCGGCACACGCTCCGCCGCGAGGCGCTGGCGAGCAACAAAGGGCAGCTGCGCCGGGCCGGGTCCGCGCGGCTGCACGGCCGCAGCGCGCGGTGCTGGCTGTAGCACCGGGCGCGTGGGCGCGGACGCTTGCGGCGCGGCGCGCGACGCTACCACAGGCCGGATTACCGCAACGGGGACCTGCGCCGGACGTGCCGCGACCGCCAGCGCAACCGCCGCCAGAGCCGCCGCCGCTGCGTACAGCACCGGCGGCGGGCCGCTGAACGACCGCGTGTGCCAGTCGTCGAACCACGCCGCCGCCGCCTCGCGCCGGGCGCGCTCGCCCTGCCAATAGTTCTGCTCCTCGGCCTGGTGCTCGGCATGGTAGGCCCGCCACTCGGCCTGACGGGCCTGCTGCGCTGCCCACTCGGATCGCGCCGCGGCGACCTCCGCGCGGTGCGCCGCCCAGTCCGCCGCGATCACGCTCGAGCGGTTCGCCTGCAGCGACGCGGCGTAGAGCGCCCGCGCGCGCGTGAGATAACGGCCCGCGTACAGGGCCTGATCATAGCCCGGGTCGGGCGGCAATGCGCGACCCTCGCGGTCGAACACCGCCACCAGCGCAGGGCCGTCATAGGCGTACACATAATCCGGGTCGCGGACGAGATAGGGCGCATCCGCGCCGGGGCTATAGTAATAATAGCGATAGCCGCCGGGCACGGGCTCGATGATTTCGCGCGAGCGATCCCCCGCGTCCCACGCCCACGGCCGCACGCCGCCATAGTCAAAGACATAATCGGGCGGCGCGACATCCGCCGCCGCGCTCTGTCCATAGGCGCGGTCGAGATAGGCATAGCGCGCGCCCGGGTCGGCGAGTCGCGCGCGCTGCGCTGGCGTCCGCCCGAGTAGCGCGGCGACAGAGGGGGCCGGAGCGCTGGGCGCGACCGGCCCGGTCGCGAGCGGCAGCGCGCCCGGGAGCGGGGGCAGCGTAGCGGCGGCAGTCGCGGAGTTCGCGTCCTGCGCAGGGCGTCCACACCCGGTCAGGCCCATCGCCAGCGTCAGCGCCGTCGCGGCAAACCCGACCCCGACCTTGACCGAACTTGCCATCGCAACCTCGCCACGCTGTGTACCGACTCGTACTTGCGCCGGCATGGCTTAACCGTTCGGGACCAAGGGTGACAGTCCGCGTTCATCCCGCTTGACCGGGGCGGGGCCGCTGCTCAGGTGATGCGCCGGAGGAGAGAGCGAGATGACCGATTGGGACGATGCGACCCGGCTGGGCGTCACCTTCACGCCCTGCGGGCCGGCGCTCGGGGCCGAGCTGAGCTGCTCGCCCACTTCCTCGATCGATTGAAAGTGCCCGAATACCAGGTCCGCTTCCGCTGGTCGCCGAACGCGGTCGCGATCTGGGACAATCGCGCGCCCCAGCATTATCCCGTGGCTGATTACTGGCCCGCGCGGCGGCGGATGGATCGGGTGACGATCGCGGGCGATCGGCCGCACTGAGCCTAGGGTCGCCTACAGGCTGATCCATTCGATGAAGCAGTTCCCCGGCGAAGGGGCACCCCGCAAAGTAGTACTTCGCGGGGACCCCAAAGGCCGGGGCTCAGTCCGGTGACTGTGGAGAGCGACGAACTTCCTCATCAGCGTGGCGTCACTGGGCCCCGGCCTTCGCCGGGGAACAGTGATTTCACCGGTAGAATCAGAGCCTAGCCGCCGAGCCCGGCCCGCAACGCCTCGCCGTCCGGCGAGCCCAGCCCGGTGCACGCGTCCCACCCGGGCGCAGCGGTGTAGCCGACGCTGCCGACCTTGTTGTCGCCCTGCGTAACGTCGTGGAAGTCGCCGCTCGCCGCGTACAGCGCCGCGTGCGGTTGCCCCAGCGGTTTGGCGCGGCCCGCGTTGAGCACCGCCGCGATCGCCGCCCAGAGCGGGGCGACCGCGCTGGTGCCGCCGATGATGCCGACCTGGCCGGCGAGGATGACACGATAGCCGCTGTCCGGGTCCGCGTTGCCCGCCACGTCGGGCACGCCGCGTCCACCCTCGGGCGTGGCAGCCGGGGGCAGGCCGATCCCCTGCTGGTAAGCGGGCGGCGGGAACAGCGCGCTGACCCCGCCGCCGGTGCCGCCACCGTTGCTGTTCCAGACCGTCTCATCGGTCAGCGCGCCGCCGGACGCGATCACCTTCGTGCCGCCGCAGCCGAGCACCTTGGGGTCGGAGGCCGGATAGTCGACATGCGCTTTGCCGTCGCTCACGCCATCGGTGGCGAGCGCGTCGCCGCTCGCGGCGGTGACGGTGACGTCCAGCGTGACGGCGTCGGTAAAGGCGGCGGACATGGCGGCGATCGCCTGCCCGGTCCACCCGCGTTCGGGTGAGCCCCAGCTGATCGAGATCGCCGACGGCTTGTTGGTCGCGTCATGCACCGCCTGGCTGATCGCGTCGGCGAAGCCCTGGTTGGTGTTGGGGGCGAAATACACCGCGATCTTGGCTCCGACCGCGACCCCGCCGGCGACCTGGATGTCGAGCGCGACCTCACCGTTCGCGCCGCTGGTGTCGGCGGGGTTGTTCGACGCCCCGTCCACGCCGACCGCGACGATCGTCGGCACCGGCAGCTTCATCGCCCCGAACGCGGCCTGGTTGTCCGAGTCGAGGTAGCCGCCGCCGAGCTCGATGATGCCGATGCACTGGTCGGCCGCCTGGGCATCCGCGAAGCCGTACAGCGCCGCGATGTCGGTCGGCAGGAAGCCCTGCGGCGGCGGGCCTACGCGATGTGGCACGATCTTGGGCGTCGCGACCGGCCGGGTGTCGAAGCCGAGCACCGCGATCACCCGCCCGGCGAGCGGCTCGGGCAGATGCAGCGCGCCCGTGCGGACGCGGTAGGTGATCCCGTCGGCCTCCGTCTGGTGCAGATCGGCCCCGAACGCGCGCGCGAGCGCCGATGTGGTCCCGCCGAGCTTCACCAGCCGCCGCGCGAGGTCGACCTCGACCACTTCCAGCCCGTTCGCCTGCGCGAATGCGGTCAGCTGCTGGACGTCGTCCGCATGCGCCGCCTCTCGCGCCGTCGCCAGCGCCGCCCGGGGATCGCTCGCTCGCCGCGCCGACGCGGTCGCGCGCGCGTCGTCGGGCTTCAGGTACACGCTTACCACGACCTGCTCGTCGCCGGCGGCAGATGTCAGCGCCATGTCCGCCGGGGCGGTTCGCTCACTGCCACGGATCGCGCGAAGCTGGGGCATGTCGTTCTCCTGTCGTGCCTACGAGCCCGGATGATGTCACCTAACGCCGCGCGACCGCTCGACGTTTCGGCCCGGCGACGTCATGGCCGACTCTTCCGGTGGATATCGGCCATAGTTGCCGCTATGTTCCGTGTAGGAAAGCTGTTTCGTCAAGAGTCGACGGTCGGAAAGGCCAAGCCGACCTGCACCGCCCGCCGGTTCAGCGCGGAGCCGATGGCGCGGGCGCGACCTCCGCCGGAACCGGGGGCAGCGTCGACCAGGGCAGATCGCGGTGGAGCGTGAGCGACCAGCGCTCGAGCCATTCCACGCCGTCCGGACCGACATAAGGGTCGGCGAGGCTGTATGCCGGATCGCGCATCGCCTTGTCGAGCGTGACGAAGCGCAGCCCCTCGTCGCGCAACATGCCTGCGAGCGGGTCGATCGTGTCGGCGTTGAGGCGGCTGGCGTGGAGCAGCAGCACGAACGCCGGGCGGCGACCGAGCAGGCTCAACGCGGCCTGTCGATACCACGCGATCACGCGACGGCTATAGTCGAGATAGACCGAGCGGACATGCTTCGCCGCGACCTGATCACCGCGCGCGAGCGCGGCGGCATAGGCGTCGGCGAACAGATAGTCCGAGGTCTCCATCGTTACCGGTGCGATCTGGTATCCTGCCGATCGGAGCCAGTCCTCGAACCCCTGCTTTGCCGCGATCGTGGGGCCGGTCTGGAGGAACGGGTAGCGCCACCACCGCTCGCGCTTCCCGCGCGCTGCCAGCAGCGGCTTGGTGACCGCGTCACCGGCCGCCGCGTCGGCGATGTAGGCGGCGAGCGGGGTCGAGTTGAGGCTCAGATGCGAATAGCCGTGGTTACCCAGGTCCATCCCCGCGTCCAGCCAAGCGGTGAGCAGCGCGACGCCGGCTGCCCGGTCGGCGCCCGCGAGCTTGCCTTCATTGACGAACCCGGTGGCCGGGATGTGGGCCCGGCGCAGCCCGGCGAGCAGGCGGTCGGTGGTCGCGCGCGCCTCCGCGCTCGATGTGGCGGTGTTGAACACCGGCAGATCGTCGAACGTGACCGCCACCGGCTCCGCCGCGGCACCTTGGACTGAAGCAAGCACCGCGGCGGCGGCGATCGCGAGCGGACGCCGTCGACGCAAGGCACGCGATCGCCGACGCCCGCTGCCGGACGGCTCGAAACAGGCGGTCACGTCAGCACCTCCTTACGAACGATGGCGTCGCGGGTGCCGGTCAGCCGACCCGCTCGCAGTCGGCGCACAGTCCGCGCACTTCGACCACCGGGCGGGCGGGGGAGAAACCCGCCGCCTCCGCCGCGCGGCGCACCCCGCCGGTGATGCGGTCGTCGTCGAGATGCGCGGTGCGGTGGCAGCGGTCGCAGATCAGGAAGATGCAGTCGTGCAGGCATTCGGGGTGCGCGTTGACGACGTACGCGTTCTCGCTCTCGACCCGGTGCGCGAGGTTGCTGCCGACGAACAGGTCGAGGATGCGATACACGCTGTTCGCCGCGACCCGCCGGTCCTCCGCCCTGCCGATCGCCTCCGCGATATCGTAGGCGGATAGCGGCTGCTCGGCGTGCGCGAGCACCCCGAACACGCTGGCGCGCATCGGCGTCCATTGTTCGCCGGACCGCTCCAGCGTCACCTGCGCGGCACGCGGCAAGGCATCGCCAAGCGGTTCGTGGTGCTGGTGGGCGGTCACGGCCATGTCCTCATCTGCTTAGGCCAACCAGCCGTCGCCAGCAATCACCCTGCCAGCATCACGGTCAGAACGCCTTGGAGATGCCGCCGAAGAAACCCCGGCGCGGGCCATATTGCGGCGCGCCGACGCCGACGCCCGAGCCGTCGCGGATCTCGTAGACATGGTCGCCGGCGTTGACGATGTCAAACCGGACCGTGACGCCCGGACCGGCGAGGCGGTAGGAGGCGGAGAGGTTGACCTGCACATAGCCCGGCAGATGCTGGCCGTTAGGCACGCCGTCCGCGCCGGTGGTCCTGAGACCCGAGCCATAGATCGCGTCCGCGCCCAGCTTCAGGCCCGTCAGCCCGCCCGCGAAACTGTACGAGCCGCCGCCCGACGCGGTGTAGGTCTGGTCGTGGTCGAGATAGATGAAGTGGTTCTGGATATACGCGAGGGCATTCGGGTTGATGTTGTATTGGCTGGAGGTGATGTCTTCCCCCTTCGCCTTGGCATAGGCGAAGTTGCCGTACACGAGCAGGCCGTGCGCGGTGTAGCTGGAGTTGAACTCGATCCCGTCGATCCGGCCGTGGAGATAGTTGAACGGCGTCAGGATGATCGGCGCGCCGAACTGGCCCTCGTCAATCAGGTTACGCGAGCGCCGGTGATAGCCGTCGACCCCGACCGCCAGCGCCCCGATCTTTTGCTGGACGCCGATGTCGAGATAATCCTGCCGTTCGGCGAACGGGGTGGTGTTGAGCACCGCGCCGGTGACCGGGTTCACCGGCGCGCCCGCGCTGGTGCCGTTGAACTTGGCGATCGAGGTGGTCGCCACCAGCTCGAACGGCGGCGGCGAGAAATAGCGGGCATAGCCGGCATGGATAGTGGTGCCGCCCGCC
>CAXSEO010000003.1:0-23276 GCA_964235525.1 uncultured Sphingomonas sp.
TGCCGCTGTTCGCGGCGGCCGCGGCCGCCGCCCCCGAGCCACGCGACGGATTGCGCGACGCGCTCGGCGCACTGGACCTCGACGCGCTCTCCCCGCGCGAGGCGCTGGACGCGCTCTACCGGCTTAGGGCGCTGGCGCGGGAGGGTTGACCGTCACACAACCGTCACCCGGTTGTCATCCGGGCGAATCTCCGCCACACCCGTGCGCTATCGGCGGTCTTGGCGACCGGGTCGGGTGAGGAGCGTGGGTGTTCGTTTCGTCCTGGACGCAAGCACCGGCCCAGGCCGATCGCGAGCACAGCTTCTTCCTCCTGACCGATCGCGGGTTCGCGGGCGTGATCGCGGCCAGCTTCCTGCTGCTGCTCGCGCTGCTGGCCGACGCGCATCTGCATGTCGCCGCGTTCACCTGGCGCGCGCTGCCGATCCTGGTCTGGCTGGCGCTGACGGCGGGGACCGCGCTGGTCTGTCGTGACGGGCGGGGCCGCGCACGGCGCGTACTGCGCGACGCGGGGCGCGATTGCACGCTGTTCACGCTGATGGCGCTGATGGGGGCGGTGGGAAGCTATCCGGTCGCGGCGCTATCGCACGGGTTCGTCGACGGCTCGCTGCAGCAGGCGGACGCGGTGCTGCGCTTCGACTGGCTCGCCTGGTACGAGATGGTCGCCGCGCACCCGCTGCTGCAGGTGACTGGGGATATCGCGTACCAGTCCATCTATCTCAGCCCCGCGCTGCTGCTCGGCTATTTCGCGGTGACAGGGCGACGCGACCGTACGCGCGTGTTCCTGGCGAACACCTGGGTCGCGGCCGTCCTTACGTTGGTCCTGTTCGCCGCCATGCCCGCCATGGGCCCGTTCGCGAGCGAGTGGCACGGCGCGATCCCCTATATGCCCGACAGCGCGCTGTGGCAGCCCGAGTTGATCCCCGCGCTGCGCGATCACATGATGCACCGCATCGACTTGGGCGAATTGCGCGGGCTGGTGTCCGCGCCAAGTTTCCACACCGCCGCCGCCATCCTTTACATCCGCGCGGCCTGGCCCGTCGCGCGGCTGCGCTGGCCGCTGCTGCTGCTCAACGCTGCTATGCTGCTGGCGACGCCGGTGGAGGGGACGCACTACCTGATCGACATGCTGCTCGGCGCGCTGGTCGCGGCGGTCGCGATCGCGGCGGTGGGCGCGCTGGCGGGCGCGCGGGCGGTGTCGCGCGCCGGGGCAACCGCGCTCGGCTGACGCAGCGACCCCGCGCTCCTATATCGTGCGGGATGGCTCGCGTTCCCGCCAAGCTTGCGACGCTCGTCCGGTCGCCCCGCGCGGACGAGCCGGTCGCGCCCGCCGCGGGCCGGTTCGACGCGCTCCCCCAGCGCCGCGCGATCATTGACCGGCGGGCGCTCGCCGAGACGCTCGCCGCGCTGCCCGACGCGGCGCCAGAGATGATGCGCCGCGCCGCGACGGCGCTGCTCGCGCAGGCGCTGGCCACGGGCCGCGCGGAGGTGGACCGGCGGCTCGTCGCGCAGCCCTCGCGCGGGCTGGAGGCCGCGAACGCGCAGGCATTCCTCCACGACCAGATCCTGCGCCTGCTCGCCGACTTCATCGCCACGCGGCTCTACCCCGCGCCCAACCCGACCGCGGGCGAGCGCGTCGTGCTCATCGCGGTCGGCGGCTATGGGCGGGGCGAGATGGCGCCCTATTCGGACGTCGATATTGGCTTCCTCACTCCCGGCAAGCACACCCCGCACACCGAGCAGGTGATCGAGGCGACGCTCTACGCGCTATGGGATCTCGGCCTCAAGGTCGGCCATTCCAGCCGCTCGATCGGCGAGATGGTGCGCCAGGCCAAGGGCGACGTGACGATCCGCACCGCCTTGCTCGAAGGGCGCTATGTCTGGGGCGACGAGGCGCTGTACGACGAGGCCGCGCGGCGCTTCAAGGCGGAGGTCAGGGACGGCACCGCGCGCCAGTTCATCGCCGACAAGCTGGCTGAGCGCGCCGCCCGACACGCGCGAATGGGCGACACCCGCTACGTCGTCGAGCCCAACGTAAAAGAGGGCAAGGGCGGCTTGCGCGACCTCCACGCGCTGTTCTGGATCGGCAAATACGTCCATGACGTGCAGCGTGCGGGCCAGCTGGTCGATGTCGGGCTGCTGACGCGCGAGGAATATCGCCGCTTCCACCGCGCGGACAATTTCCTGTGGGCGGTGCGCTGTCACCTCCATGCCATCGCCGGCCGCGCGGAGGACCGGCTCACCTTCGACCTGCAGCGCGAAGTCGCGGAGCGGATGCGATTCGCGGACCGGCCCGGCAAGTCGCCGGTCGAGCGGTTCATGCAGATGTATTTCCTGCAAGCGAAGACGGTCGGCGATCTCACCGGCGTGTTCCTGACGCATCTGGAGGAGGAGTTCGCGCCGCGCTCATGGTCGTTCGGGCTGCGGACGCGGCGGCCCGCGAAGCTGAACGGCTTCGTGCTCGACCGGGGGCGGCTGGCGATGCCGGGCGACGGTTGGTTCCGCGCGGACCCGGTGCGGCTGGTCGAGCTGTTCCAGCTTGCCGACCTTCACGCGCTCGAGGTGCATCCGCTGACGATGCGCGCGGCGGCGCGCGACGCCAAGCTCGTCGACGACATCCGCCGGACCCCGCGCGCCAACGCGCTGTTCCTCGATCTGCTCACCTCGCCGCGCGACCCGGAGACGGGGCTCCGGCGGATGAACGAGGCGCGGGTCCTCGGGCGCTTCATCCCCGACTTCGGCCGCATCGTCGCGCAGATGCAGTTCGATATGTACCACCACTACACCGTCGACGAGCATACCATCCGCGCGGTCGGGCAGCTATCACGGATCGAGAAGGGCGAGCTCGCGGCCGAGCTGCCGCTCGCGACCGCCGTGTTCCCGCAGATCGTGTCGCGGCGCGCGCTGTATGTCGCGGTGCTGCTCCACGACATCGCCAAGGGACGCGGCGGCGACCATTCGGTGCTGGGTGCGGAGGTTGCCGGCCGCCTCGCCCCGCGCTTCGGGCTGACCGGCGCGGAGACCGAGACGGTGGCGTGGCTGGTCCGCCACCACCTGCTAATGAGCGCCACGGCGCTCAAGCGCGACCTGTCCGACTTCAAGACCGTGCTCGACTTCCGCGACGTCGTGCAGAGCCCCGAGCGGCTGCGGCTGCTCTTGGTGCTGACCACCGTCGACATCCGCGCGGTCGGCCCGGGTACGTGGAACGGGTGGAAGGGACAGTTATTGTCCGACCTCTACCATCGCGCGGAGGAAGTGCTGCGGCTGGGCCACCAGCAACGCGGGCGCGCGGAACGGGTCGCGGCAAAGCAGGCGGCGCTGCGCGAGGCGCTCGGCTGGGACGAGGCGCGCTTTGCCGCGCTGGTCCGGCGATTGCCCGAGCCGTACTGGATCGCGGAGCCCGCCGATGTGCTCGAGCGCAACGCCCGGCTGATCGACCGGGCGGAGGGCGTGCCGCTATCGATCGAGGCGGAGCCCTATCCCGGGCGCGACGCGACCTTGCTGACCGTGCATACCGCCGATCATCCGGGGCTGTTCTACCGCATCGCGGGGGGCATCCATCTCGCGGGCGGGACGATCATCGACGCGCGCATCCACACCACGCGCGACGGCATGGCGCTCGATAATTTCCTCGTCCAAGACCCGCTCGGGCGACCGTTTGACGAGCCCGCGCAGCTCGAGCGTATCCGCGGCGCGATCGCGGACGCGCTCGCCAATCGCGGGCGGATGAGCGATCGGTTGCTCGCCAAGCCCCCGCCCCGCCCGCGCGCATCCGCCTTTACGGTCGCGCCCAACGTGCTGATCGACAACCGCGCCTCCAACCGCTTCACGGTGGTGGAGGTCAACGCACAGGACCGCCCGGCGCTGCTCAACCAGCTCGCCCACGCGCTGTTCCAGTCCAAGCTGACGATCCACTCCGCGCATGTCGCGACCTATGGCGCGCGGGCGGTGGACACTTTCTACCTGACCGACCTGACGGGGGACAAGGTGGAGAACGCGGCCCGGCTCAAGACGCTGGAGCACGACCTGCTCCACGCGGCGGCGGGGATAAGGCAAGCCGCCTGATCCCCACCCCGCGCGTCAGTATTTGAACCGGAGCGTGCCGCCGAACGTGCGCGGTGCGCCGAGGAACGCGGCGAGTGTGCCCGTCGCGTTGGTCGGCACGTTCTGGAATCCCGAGTCGAACGCCACCTGCTTGTAATTGGTGTCGAGCAGGTTCTCGACCCACGCCTCGACGCTCCAGCGATCGTTGCGCGGCCCAAAGGCGAGGCGCGCATTGGCGAGGACATAGCCGCCCTGCCGCTTGCCGGGGTCGAGATCGGAGCCGGTGTTGTATTCGGACGAGTATTTGCCGCCGATGTTGAACCGCAGCTTGTCGCTCGCGCCGACATCGAGCGTGTACGTTCCCGACAGCGATGCGGAGACGAGCGGCGCAAGCGACAGGCGCGACGTGGCGTAGCCCTGAAAACCGGTCCGCAGCTTCAGGTCGGCAAGCTCCGCCTGCGACAGGTCATAGCGCGTGTCGGCGATCGTCACGCCGCCCTGGAAGTCGAGCGCGGGCGTCGCGAACCAGACGAAGTCGGTGTCCACGCCCTTGCTGACGACATGCGGGATCGAGTCGACGACGAACACCAGACCGTTGAAGGTGTTGAGCTGAAACCCGCTATAGCGCTGGTAGAAGCCGGTCACGTTGAACAACAGCTTGCGGTTGAACAGCGTCGCCTTTTCGCCCAGCTCGAACGCGTTGTTGGTTTCCTGCTGAAACCCGGTGTTCGTGATCGGCGTGTTGACGGCGGCGCTGCCCGGCGCGCATCCCGGCTGCCCGACGGCGCAGGTGACACGGTCTAGGTTGAACCCGCCCGCCTTGTAGCCCCGCGCATAGGACGCATAGAGCAGCAGGTTGCGGCTGAACCGATAGGCCAGCTTTGCGGTCCCCGACAGATTGTGCTCGGTCTCCGACTGGTGATCGGTGAAGTTGTTGTACCCCGGGCTGAGGAACGGCAGGCACAAGGTACCGTTCACCCCCGCGAGCGCCTGCGCCGCACCTGGATTAGCCCGGTTCAGGATGCCGAACGCGGCATTGGAGGCGGAGCAGCCGGTGCCGCCACCGATGTTCAGGCTGCTCGTGTTCAGCTGCTTGGCGTCGATGGTGTATCGTAGTCCGAGGTTGAAATCGAGATGGTCGGTGAGGTGTACCGTATTGTTGGTGAACAGCGCGTAGGTATCGTCATTCTGCCGATATTGGTCGACCCCGCCGGTGTTGGGCGCGTAGTTGACCCCGCCGACGAACGGAAATGTGAGCCCGGTTTGCAGGAAAGTCGGATCAGGCTTGCCTTCCACCAGCGACGAGAACAACAGGCTGAGGTACGGCGTGAACTGGCTGCCGACCAGCACGCTGGTGTTCTGACGCAGCTTCTCGTTCGAGTAGAAGCCGCCGACGAGATAGTCGAGCTTGCTCGCGGTGCCCGCAAAGCGCAGCTCTTGGCTGAAGGTCCTGAACTGCGACGAATTGCTGTCATTGTCGGGCAGATAGTCGATGTCCGCCGTGGAGAAGTCAGAGTCAAACCCGCCGGTGTTCTTCCAGTCGCGATAGGCGGTGATCGAGGTCAGCGTCCCCTTGCCAAGGTTCCAGTCCGCCTGCAGCGACACGCCCTGATCGTTGATCGCCTGACGGTCGGGGCGGTTCGCATAGCCGTTGCGGGCGAACGGCGTCGCCGGATTGCCGTCATTGCCGCCCAGCGCCGCGACCAGGTTCTGCGCGAGGTTGGGCGCGGGCGCCTGGCTGGGGCGGATGATGACCGCGATGCAGCAATCCTCGCGCCGCCGCGAGACATCGCCGATCAGCCGCAGCGTCAGCGCGTCGGTGGGCTTGTAGAGGAACTGGGTGCGGATCGTGTAGAAGTTGCGGTTGGTGTCGTAGGTGTCGGTGCGCGGCCCGTTGCCGGTGTTGACATGAAAGAAGCCGTCGCGCTGGCGGTCGGCGAAGTAGACGCTGGCCGCGAGCTTGTCGGGGATGATCGGTCCGGTGATCTCCGCCGATCCGCCGATCGCCCCGTAATTGCCCGCTTCGAACACCGCGCCGCCGCCAAGCGTGAACTGCGGCAAGGCGGTGATGATGTTGATGACGCCCGCCGTCGCGGACTTGCCGAACAGCGTGCCCTGCGGCCCCTTGAGCACCTCGATTCGCTCGACATCGCCCAGATCGCCGAAGCTGACGCCGTTGCGCGGGCGGTACACGCCGTCGATCTCGATCCCGACCGATGATTCGAGCCCGGGATTGTCACCCACCGTGCCGATGCCGCGGATGCGCGCGGTGGTCGACGCCTCGCTGCTGGTCGAGGTGACGAGCAGCCCCGGGGCCAGCACCGCCAGGTCCTTGATGTCCTTGACGCCCTGATCCTGAAGCAGCTGGCGGTTCACGGTCGTGACGACGATCGGCACGTCCTGCAGGTTCTGGCTGCGCCGCTGGGCGGTGACGATGATATCGTCGACGGTCCCGGTCGGTCCCTGAGCCGCGCTGACGACCGGCTGACCTCCGGCCACCGGGGGCGCCTGCGAGGTCTGGTCGGGGTTGGCCGCCGCGCCCTCGCTCGGCTGGCGGGTTGGAGACGCGACCGATTGGGCAAGCGCGGGACCGGCGACGACGATAGCCGCTGCCGACAGCAGCAGCGCGTACTTGGGCATCAATCTCTCCTGGACGTTTTTATTTGTCCCGCCGCCCGTAGAAGCAAGCGGCCGGAGACGTCCAGTGGACGAAAGCGACTGACGATTATTCCGGGCCGTGGTGTCGCGAAATGGTCACACTTCCGAACCGCCGCTAGAAATCAGCGCGGGGACAGCACCATCAGCATCTGACGACCCTCCATGCGCGGGAATGCCTCAACCTTGGCATACTCCGCGGTATCGGTCTGCACGCGCTGAAGCACGGCCATACCGAGCTGGCCGTGGCTGAGCTCGCGGCCGCGAAACCTCCGCGTCAACTTCACCTTGTCGCCCTCGCCGATGAACTCCGCCACCTTCTTCATCTTGGTGTCATAGTCGTGGTCGTCGATATTAGGACGCATCTTGATCTCCTTGATCTCCTGCGTCCGCTGCGACTTGCGCGCGAGGTTCGCCTTTTTCTGCGCCTCGTATTTGAACTTGCCGACATCGAGGAACTTGGCGACCGGCGGGTCCGCATTGGGGGACACCTCGACCAGATCGAGACCGGCCTCCTTGGCCTGATCCATCGCCTCGCGCGTGTACATCACGCCGAGATTCTCGCCGTCACCGTCGATCACGCGGACCTTGGGCGAGGTGATGAACTCGTTGAACCGGGGGCCATTCATCGGCGGCGCCTGCATCGGCCGGCGCATCGTGGGAGGGGGGATAGAGACTTCTCCTTGCGGGTTGATACTTTCGATATAAGCGAACTAGACGCCCCGCGAAAGGTCCGGCGGCGTCGCATCCGCCTTCAGCCGCGCGACCGCTTCGGCAAGCGGGAGCACTTCCTGCCGCGCACCCTCGCCGAGCGGGCGGAGCGCGACGGTGCGCTCGTCCGCCTCGCGCTTGCCGACCACCAGCAGGTTGGGCACCTTCGCCAACGAATGCTCGCGCACCTTGTAGTTGATCTTCTCGTTGCGCAGGTCGGTCTCGACGCGAAGCCCCGCGCGGCGCAGCTCGGCGGCGACCTCCAGCGCATAGTCGTCCGCGTCCGACACGATCGTCGCCACCACTGCCTGCACCGGCGCGAGCCAGAGCGGGAAGCGGCCCGCGTGATGCTCGATCAGGATGCCGATGAACCGCTCGAACGTGCCGAGGATCGCGCGGTGGAGCATCACCGGGCGATGCCGCGCGCCGTCCTCGCCGATGTACGACGCATCGAGTCGCTCGGGCAGCACCGTGTCGGTCTGGATCGTCCCCACCTGCCACGTCCGCCCGATCGCGTCGGTGAGATGAAACTCCAGCTTGGGCGCATAAAACGCCCCCTCGCCCGGCAGCTCTTCCCACCCGTACTCGGGCGTGTCGCGCCCCGCCGCGCCGACCGCATCGCGCAACGACTGTTCGGACCAGTCCCACATCGCCTCCGACCCGAACCGCTTCTCGGGCCGGAGCGCGAGCTTGATCGCATAGCGGTCGAAGCCGAGGTCGCGGTACACCGAGTCGAGCAGGTCGCAGAACGCGCGCACCTCGTCGATCAGCTGGTCCTCACGCACGAACAGGTGCGCGTCGTCCTGCGTGAACTGACGGACGCGCAGCAGCCCGTGAAGCGCGCCATGCGCCTCATTGCGGTGGCAGCAACCAAACTCCGCCATGCGGATCGGCAGGTCGCGATAGGACTTGATCCCCTGGCGGAAGATCAGCACGTGCGCGGGGCAGTTCATCGGCTTGAGCGCCATCAGGTCGGCGTCGCCCGACAGCACCGGGCCGCTATCCTCGCCGCTCGGCACCTCGTCGGGCACCACGAACATGTTCTCGCGATACTTGCCCCAGTGGCCGGACTGTTCCCACTGGCGCGCATCCATCAGCTGCGGCGTCTTGACCTCGCGATAGCCCGCCGCGTCGAGGCGGCGACGCATATACGCCTCCAGCTCGCGCCAGATCAGATAGCCCTTGGGATGCCAGAACACCGACCCCTGCGCCTCGGCCTGAAGGTGGAACAAGTTCATCTCCTCCCCGATGCGGCGGTGCTCGCCCTTCGCCGCCTCCTCCAGCCGGGTGAGGTGCGCGTCGAGCTGTTTCTTCGTTAACCAGCCGGTGCCGTAGATGCGGCTCAGCATCGCGTTCTTCTGGTCTCCGCGCCAATACGCGCCCGACACGCGGGTCAGCTTGAACGCCTGTGGGTCGAGCCGCCCGGTCGAGGGCATGTGCGGGCCGCGGCACATATCGAGCCACTCGCCCTGGCGATAGATGGTCAGATCCTCCCCATCAGGCAGCTCCGCCGCCCATTCCGCCTTGAACCGCTCCCCCTGCGCGCGCCACCGGTCGATCAGCTGCTGGCGGCTCCAGACCTCGCGAACGAACGGCTCGTTGCGCGCGATGATGCGGCGCATCTCCGCCTCGATCGCCGGCAGGTCCTCTTCGGTGAACTGACGGTCCCTTGGGGCGAAGTCGTAGTAGAAGCCGTCGTCGGTCGCGGGGCCGAAGGTGATTTCGGTGCCGCGAAAGAGGTGCTGCACCGCCTCGGCCATGACGTGCGCGTAATCGTGGCGCGCGAGCTCGAGCGCATCGCGTTCGTCCCTGGCAGTGACCAGCGCGAGGTCGGCGTCGCCCTCGAACGGGCGCGACAGGTCGCGCAGCTCACCATTGACGCGCGCCGCCAGCGCCGCCTTGGCGAGTCCCGGCCCGATCGTGGCGGCAATGTCGGCGGGCGAAGTGCCCGGCGCTACCTCGTGCGCGTTGCCGTCAGGAAGCGTAATGCGAAAGAGGGCGGACATGGATGCTCATCTAGCGGCGTTGTTCACCCCCCGCTTACGGCGCGCACCCCCCTTCAGGCAAGCTGACGCGGCGGACCGACCGCCGCGCTGCGCCCGCTTACTGGGCGTCCTTCTTCTCGACGCCGATCACCGGCACCTTCACTTCGGCCTTCTTGGTCTCGATCTTGGGCACATCGACGGTCTTCTGCTCGGTGCCCACCACGATCTTGTCGGACTGAATACCGACCTTGGGCATCGAGCCGCCCTGGACGCTGACATGGGGCATCGAGCCGCCGGTGCCGTTCAGCTTCCAGAACCCGGTCGCGAACAGGATGCCGACGATCACCAGCGCGATCAGCGCGAGGATCGCCAGCGTGCGCGCGAACCCATTGCCGCGCCGCTCGACGACCACTGTGTCGCCGGTGGTGCGGTACGTCGGGTCGGTCGTGGTGGCGCGATACCCCGGGTCACCCGGGCGGAGGCCGGCGTTGTCAGGGTAAGCCCCATCGTCTCGGTATTCGGCCATGACGCTTTCCCCTGCATGTGTCTGCGACCTTAACCCATGTTCCCGGCGACTTGTTCCGGTCACCGATCAGGCGACCCCGAACGGGACGACGTGATTGCTCTGCGTATGACCGATCTCGGCGCGACCGAGGTATGGGACGCCCAGCTCGGCACACCAGCGCGGGAGCATCACCTCAAGCGGCTCGCGCCAGGGCGGGTCGTTGGCCTGCACATCGCTGACCGCGCCGAGCCGCACCCCCGCCACGCCCGCCAGCTGGGTCGCATGGGCGAGCTGGAACAACTCGCGGTCGACGCGGTATATCGGCTCGGACACCTCCTCGACCAACAGCACATGGTCGGTGAGGTCGGGCAGCCACGGCGTCCCGATCAGGCTGGCGAGGATGGCGAGATTGAACGCCGCCGCCGGGCGCTGGCCCAGCCCCGGCTCCAGCCCCGCGCCGCTTCCGGTCAGCCACTGAAGCGAGCGCGCGACCGTCTCGCCGCCACCCTCGCGGTCGATGTCGATCGGCATCGGCCCGTGCGCGACCCGGCCGATGCGCCGCGCGTAGAGCGCGCCGAGCAGGAAGCCCATGTCGGAATAGCCGATGTACCGCTTCGCGCGCGCGGCAGAGGCCAGTTTCGGCATCGCGTTGGCGAGGATGCGGTTCGAGCCATAGCCGCCGCGCGCGAACCAGATCGCGTCGATCGCAGGGTCGTTCGCCGTCTCGACGAAGACGGCGGCGCGGCGCGCGTCAGTTCCGGCGAAATGACCGCCGCCCGACTCGAAACATTGCGGGTGGATGGCGAGCTCGACCTGCGGAAAGGCGAGCGCGGCAAAGGCGGATACGCGAGCGGCCACGATCGGGTCGATCGGCTTGGCGGGGGCGATCACCGCGATACGCATCGGTGGACGATAGCGGCGGGCGAGCGCCGAGTCTTGCCCTGAACGCGCCGAGGCTCGATAGCCGCTCCGATGCGAGACCATTTCTTCGTCGGCGTGGGCGGGAGCGGGATGATGCCGCTCGCCATGATCCTGCGCGCGAAGGGCGTGACGGTCGCGGGTTCCGACCGCGGACTCGATCAGGGGCGCGTGCCCGCCAAGTTCAATGCGCTGCGCGCGCTCGGCGTCGCGCTGTACCCGCAGGACGGCAGCGGCGTGGTCTCCGCCGACCAGGTCGTGGTCGCCTCCGCCGCCGTCGAGGAGAGCGTCCCCGACATGGTCCGCGCCCGCGCGCTCGGCTGCGAGAGGAAGACCCGCGCGGCGCTCTTGAGCCAACTGTTCAACGCGGCGCCGCTGCCGATCGGAGTCGCGGGGACGTCGGGCAAGTCGACGGTGACCGGGATGATCGCCTGGATTCTCTATGCGACCGGCCGTGACCCGACCGCGATGAACGGCGCGGTGATGAAGAACTTCGCCACCCCGGACGCGCCGTTCGCGAGCGCGCTGGTTGGCACGGGGGAGGCGTTCGTCAGCGAGGTGGACGAGAGCGACGGCTCGATCGCGCACTATCAGCCGCGCATCGCGGTGCTCACCAATGTCAGCCTTGACCACAAGTCTCTCGAGGAGTTGCGCGAACTGTTCGGGGCGTTCATCGCCAAGGCGCACACGGCGGTGATCAACCTCGACAACGCCGACGGCGCGGCGTTAGCGATGACGCTGCCGCCCGCGCGCCGCCTCGGCTTTTCGATCGAGGGTACGGGCGAGCTGGTGGCGCGCGACGTTCGGCTGGCGGCGGCGGGGGCGTCGTTCCGGCTCGAGGCGGAGGGCGTGACCTGTGACGTGGCGCTCCAGGTGCCCGGGCAGCATAACGTGTCCAACGCGCTGGCCGCAATCGGCGCGGCGATGGCGGCGAGCGTGCCGGTCGCGGACGCCGCGCGCGCGATCGCGGGGTTCACCGGGCTCAAGCGGCGGCTGGAGCTGGTCGGCGAGGCGGCGGGGGTGGCGGTGATCGACGATTTCGCGCACAACCCGGACAAGATCGCCGCGACTCTCGACACGCTTCACGCGCAGTCGGGGCGGTTGCTGATCCTGTTTCAGCCGCACGGGTGGGGGCCGCTGAAGGTGATGGGGCGGGAGCTGGTCGCCACCTTTGTCGAGAAGCTGGCGGCGGACGACGTGCTGGTGCTGCCCGACCCCGTCTATCAGGGCGGCACCGTGTCGCGCGAGGTCGGCAGCGGCGACATCGTCCGCCAGATCGCCGCGACCGGCGCGCACGCGCTCCACCTCCCCGACCGCGCCGCCGCCGCCGCGCATCTGGTCGCGGAAGCACGCGCCGGCGACCGCCTGCTGGTGATGGGCGCGCGTGACGATACGTTGAGCCTGCTCGCTGCCGACATGCTGGCGCAAGTCGCCACCCGCCACCCCCCGAAAGGAGCCACCCCATGATCCGCCGCCTGTTCCTCGACCACCCCGCCTCTGTCGGCGAAAGCTACGCCGAGCATTTCGGGGTCGCCGCCCGGTTCGGCGCGCGAATGCTGCTGGGCGGCACGGGCGCGCTGGTCCACGCCGTGCTCCCCTTCGCTTGCGGGCGAACCGGCAGCCGCACGGTCGCCGCGCTCCACCACGAGCTGGTCGCCAAGCGCGGCGCGGTGCGCGCGGCGGGCGAGCAGATGGCAACGGTTGAATATGTGATCTGAGGGGAAACAGACATGGACAGCCGACGATGGCAAGCCTCGGCGGCGGAGTCGACCGACCGGGTCGTAGGTTGAGGTGATAAAATGAGGAATAAGCTCTATGCTTAGTTCCTCGACATATCTGCCCAACGTCGTCTATTCGGCTCTGTGCCGACCTCCCCACCAGCTTACGTGCCTTTGCACATCGTTCCGAGCCCGATCGAGCAGCAACACATCCATGAGGCTCTGGACGCCGCTCAGACGGCCATCGGAGCTATTAACACGATTGCAGTGGTTGCCGGGCTGGCGATTACATTCGTGGCGCTTGCAGTCGGGCTCATTGCCCTCTGGGGCTACAATGCGATTAAGCGATCTGCCTGCGAACGTGCGGAACGGATTGCAAACAATCACTTAAAGAGCTATATAAAAAATGATAGTTTTAAGGATTTAATGCAAGTCAAGATAGAAAAAGCGATAGAAGCACGATGGCAAAGCACAATGGTTGTTCGATTAACCGAAGAACCTAAAGTGCCAGGAGGTACCGCGCCCTTTCCGACTGGAGTCGCTAAATGACCAGCATCCCGGCCGATTTTCAAATGCATTTTGCTCCTTTTATGCGACAGGCTCCGATAGATGTACTCGCTTGCGCTCGCACGGTGGGCCTGCCAATTTACTCGGTTGAGCTAGGTGCCGGAGTTTCAGGCATGCTGGTACGCCATGATCCACGAGCAGGCGACTCTGGCTTCGTGTGCTACGTTGATGGGAGCGAGCCAAGCGTTCGGCAAAGATTTACGGCTGCGCACGAGCTTGGGCATTACGCGCTGCATCGTCAGATGATTGGTGAAACACATCAGGATAATTACCTTTTAAGGGCAGAAGGATTTAGCGGCTTTCAAGAGACGCAGGCAAATAGCTTTGCCGCTGACCTCTTGATGCCCCGAAACTTGATTGCGGAAGCAATTGGTCGCGGAATTACTACAGTCGACCAACTTGCAATTTTGTTTCAAGTGTCAAGGATAGCAATGAGCATTCGCTTGGGTCTTCCGACCTAGGCGAATGCTTTTCCGGCGACTCTTTCCCTGCGCCGGCATGTGACGGGATCAAACAGAACATCCTCTGTCACCGATCTTGAACCGCAGTCTCGCTTACTTCCCGGCCGCGGGAACGCGTATCAAGCCCGAGGTGACGAGGTATGTCCCGTGTTCAGATTGGCAGGGCGAGACGCTAAGGGGCAGGCTATGCTCACCCGCCCTCGCCTCGCCTATCACCTCATCCCCGGCACCGGGCCTACCGTGCTGTTCCTCCCCGGCTACGCCTCCGACATGGGCGGCACGAAGGCGCTCGCGCTTGAGGCGTGGGCGAAGCAGACGGGGCGCGCGTTCTGCCGGTTCGATTATGCGGGCTGCGGGCAGAGCGAGGGGGTGTTCGCGGAGCAGCGGTTCGCGGACTGGCTCGACGACGTGCTGGCGATGATCGACGCCGTGATCGCCGGGCCGGTCGTGCTGGTCGGATCGTCGCTCGGCGGGTGGCTGATGCTCCACGCGGCGCTCAAGCGGCCTGAGCGGGTGGTCGGGCTGGTCGGGGTTGCCGCCGCGCCGGACTTTACCGAATGGGGCTTCACCGTCGAGGAGAAGCTGGCGCTGCTCCAGCACGGGCGCATCGAGCGGGCCAACCCGTACGGACCCACGCCGACCATCACCACCGCCGCGTTCTGGCAATCGGGCGAGGCGCACCGGCTGATGTTCGGCGAACTGGCGATCGACTGCCCGGTGCGGCTGCTGCTCGGCATGGCCGACCCGGACGTGCCGTGGTTCCGCAGCGCGCGGCTGGCGGAGCTGATCCGTTCAGCCGATGTGCAGTGTCTGCTGGTCAAGGACGGCGACCACCGCCTGTCGCGCGACGCCGACATCGCGCGGCTGATCCGCGCGGTGGAGGAAATTACCCGATGATCCTGCCCCTGCTGCTCGCCGCCGCCGCGCCCACGCTCGAGGAGCGCTACCGCGCGTGCGTCGCGCAGGCCCGCGCCGACCCTGCGGCGGCGGAAGCGACCGCCGCACGCTGGCGGGTCGAGGGCGGCGGCTATTGGGCGCGCCAGTGCGAGGGCATCGCGTTCGCCAATGAGGAGCGCTGGCCGGCGGCGGCGGGCGCGTTCGAGGACGCGGCGCGCGCGGCGGAGACCGCGCACGATCAGCGCGCGTCCGCCTATTGGGCGCAGGGCGGCAACGCCTGGCTGGCGGCAGGCGATACCGCGCGGGCGCGCGCGGCGCTCGACGCGGCGCTGGCGACCGGCTTGCTCGACGGGCTGGCGCTGGGCGAGGCGAATCTCGACCGCGCGCGCGCGCTGGTCGCGGCGGGTGATCTGAAGGGCGCGCGCGTCGATCTAGATGCGGCGCTGGTGACCGCGGCGGACGACCCGCTCGCCTGGCTGTTGTCGGCGACGCTGGCGCGGCGGACCGGGGACAGCACTCGCGCCGCGCATGACATCGCCGAAGCGCTCCGCCGCGCCCCCGACGACGCGGAGGTGGAGCTTGAGCGCGGCAACATCGCCGCCGCGCGGGGCGACAGCGCGGGCGCGCAGGACGGCTGGCGCGAGGCGATGAAGGTGCAGCCCGGCAGCGCCGCCGCCAACCGCGCGGCGGCGGCGTTGCAGCAGTTCGGGGGGAAGTAGGTGCCCTATTCGCGTGCTTTCGCGCTAGACCCTGTCCTGACCGTCACCCCGGCCTTGTGCCGGGGTCCAACGTTGTACGGACGTGCGCCAGCGTAAGCACGCGCGGATGGTTAGGCCCCGGCACAAGGCCGGGGTGACGAGGAAAAGCTCAGGCGGTATCGCTCTCAAGCGGCGACCGCTATGTCTCCTCCACCAGCCCCGGAGCCTCCATGCGCTATCTTCACACCATGATCCGCGTCAGCGACCCCGACGCAACCGTCCGCTTCTTCGAGCTGCTCGGGCTCAGCGAGGTGCGGCGGATGGAGAACGAGGCGGGCCGCTACACGCTGATCTTCCTCGCCACCCCCGAGGACGCCGCCGATCTGGGCGAGCGACGGCAGGCGGAGGTCGAGCTGACGCACAACTGGGACCCGGAAACGTACACCGGCGGGCGCAACTTCGGGCACCTCGCGTACCGCGTCGATGACATCTACGCGACCTGCCACCGGCTGATGGAGGCAGGCGTGACGATCAACCGCCCGCCGCGCGACGGACGGATGGCGTTCGTGAAGACCCCCGACGGCATCTCGATCGAGCTGTTGCAGGCGGGCGCGGCGCTCGCGCCCGTCGAGCCGTGGGCGTCGATGCCCAACACGGGCGCGTGGTGATGCTGGAGGTCGCGCGCGTCCCGGTGCTGAGCGACAACTACGCTTGGCTGATCCATGACCCCGACAGCGGCGAGACGGTGGCGCTCGACCCGGGCGAGGCCGCGCCGATGCTGCGGCCGGCGGAAGCGCGCGGGTGGCGCATCTCCGCGATCTGGAACACGCACTGGCATCCCGACCATGTCGCGGGCAATGCCGACCTGAAGACGGCGACCGGGGCCGAGGTGACCGGCCCGGCGGCGGAGGCGGCGAAGATCACGACGCTCGACCATGGCGTGCGCGAGGGCGACCGGGTGCGGGTGGGCGCCCATGAGGCGACCGTGATCGAGACGCCGGGGCACACCGCCGGGCATGTCGTGTTCCACTTCGCCGACGACGCGCTGCTGTTCACCGGCGACACGTTGTTCGCGATGGGATGCGGGCGGTTATTCGAGGGCACGGCGGAGCAGATGTGGGGCAACATGCAGCGGCTCGCCGCGCTGCCCGACGACACGCGGGTGTTCTGCGGGCATGAGTACACCCAGAGCAACGGCCGTTACGCGCTGGTCGCCGAACCCGACAACGCGGCTGTCGCCGAACGCATGGCGGTGGTCGACCGGCTGCGCGCAGCGAGCGAGCCGACGGTGCCGTTCACGCTCGCCGAGGAGCGCGCAACCAACCCGTTCCTGCGCGCCGGAACCGCAGCCGAATTGGCCGCGCATCGCCGCGCGAAGGATTCTTTTCGCGGTTAGAAGCGTTTAGCGAGACAGGAGCTGTCGATGCGATACCTGATCCCATGCCTGTTGCTGACCGTCGCCGGGTGCGCCGCCACGCCGCAAGAGACCGCGCACGCGCAGGCCGAGCAGGCGCAGCGCGCGGACAAGCTCGCTGCGCGGCTTGCGGGTTTCACGCCCGGGCCGGCGCAGGATTGCCTGACCGACCTCCCCGGCGACCGGCCGAGCGAGACGATCGGCTCGACCATCCTCTACGTCCAAAGTCCCAGGCTGATCTATCGCAACGACACCAGCGGCGGCTGCGAGGGGATGGAGCATGGCGATTACATCGTCACCGTCTCGAACTCCGGGCGGCTGTGCCGGGGCGATATCGGGCGGACGTTCCAGCCGACGGTGGGGAGCATCCCGACCGGCAGCTGCGCGCTCGGCGCGTTCATCCCGTACACCAAGCGATGATCCGCGCCGGCCTGCTGCTGCTCGCGGCGGCAAGCCCCGCCGTCGACCCGCTCGCCGGACGGGTGGCGGGCGCGCCCGCGCAGTGTATCGAGCTCGACCGGGTTCAGGGGCCGGAGACCGACGGGGCCGCCATCCTGTACCGCCAGTCGGGCGCGCGCATCTGGTGGATGACCCCGCTGGAGCGGTGCGGCGCGCTGACTCCCCAGACGCGCATCGTGGCCCAGATCACCGGGCGGCGCTTCTGCCGGGGCGATGAGTTCCAGCTATATCGCTACGACACACCCGCCCCGGTCGGCTATTGCCGCGCGGGCGCGTTCACGCCGTTTGACCGGGCGGGCCGTTGAAACTGCTATAGGACATACCGGCTAAGATCGGTGTCGCGCGCGATACTCTCGAGCTGTGCGTCAACATAGGCGGCGTCGATCGTCAGCGTACTTCCCTGTCTGTCCTCAGCGTTGAAGCTGACGTCCTCCAGCAACTTCTCCATGATCGTTTGAAGCCGCCGCGCACCGATATTCTCCAGTTGAGAGTTCACTTCGGCCGCCACTCGGGCGATCTGCTTGATGCCGTCATGGGCGAACTCGACGGTCACGCCCTCGGTGCCGATGAGCGCGCGGTATTGTTGCGTCAGCGACGCCTTGGTGTCTGAGAGGATCGCGACGAAATCATCCTCGGTCAGCGCCTTGAGCTCGACGCGGATTGGCAGCCGGCCCTGCAGCTCGGGGAGCAGGTCGCTCGGCTTGGCGACGTGGAACGCGCCCGAGGCGATGAACAGGATGTGGTCGGTCTTCATCGGCCCGTACTTTGTCGCCACCGTGGTGCCCTCGATCAGCGGCAGCAGGTCGCGCTGCACCCCTTCGCGCGACACCGAGCCGCCGCGCACGTCGGACACCGCGATCTTGTCGATCTCGTCGAGGAACACGATCCCGTTCGCCTCCGCGTCCGCCAGCGCGACGCGGCTGACCTCGTCCTGGTCGAGCCGCTTGTCCGCCTCCTCCTCGACCAGCTTGGTCCAGGCGGCGGGGACGGTCAGCTTGCGGCGCTTGAGGTTCTGCCCCTGGCCGAACGCCTTGCCCATCATCTCGCCGAGGTTGATCATCCCCATCTGGCCGCCGCCGGGGATCTCGAACGGCATCTGCGGGGTCTGTTCCAGCTCGATCTCGATCTCGGTCGTGTCGAGGTGCCCGTCATGGAAGCGCTGGCGGAACGCCTCGCGGGTAGCGGCGCTCGCATCCTTGCCGGTCAGCGCGTCGAGCAGGCGCTTGAGCGCGGCCTCCTCCGCCTTATCGGCGACGGCGGCGCGGCGGCGCTCCTTTTCCAGCCGGATCGCCTCCTCGACCAGGTCGCGCGCGATCTGCTCCACGTCGCGGCCGACATAGCCGACCTCGGTGAACTTGGTCGCCTCCACCTTGACGAACGGCGCGTCGGCGAGCTTCGCCAACCGTCGGCTGATCTCGGTCTTGCCGCAGCCAGTCGGCCCGATCATCAGGATGTTCTTGGGCGTGACCTCGTCGCGCAGGTCGGGGCCGAGCTGCTGCCGCCGCCAGCGGTTGCGCAGCGCGACCGCGACCGCGCGCTTGGCGTCGCGCTGGCCGATGATGTGCGCGTCGAGCGCGGCGACGATCTGCTTGGGAGTGAGGGTGTCTTGCATCTTCTTCTTCTTAGCCCTCTCCCGCAAGCGGGAGAGGGTTGGGTGAGGGTCTTCTTCTTCGGGCAAGGCGGGGGAGAAGAAAGGGCCCTCACCTCCCACTCGCTTCGCGAGCGGGCCCCTCCTCTCCCGCAAGCGGGAGAGGGCTACGCGTCAGCCCGCCGCCTCCAGCGTCTCCACCACCAGCCGGTCGTTGGTATAAACGCACACCTCCGCCGCGATCCCCATCGCCTTGCGGCAGATCACCTCCGCGTCCGCCTCATAGTCGGTCAGCGCGCGCGCGGCGGCGAGCGCGTAATTGCCGCCCGAGCCGATCGCGGCGATCCCCGCCTCCGGCTCCAGCACGTCGCCGTTGCCGGTGATGATCAGCGTCGTGTCCTTGTCCGCGACGATCAGCATCGCCTCGAGGTTGCGGAGGAACTTGTCGGTCCGCCAATCCTTGGCCAGCTCGACGGCGGCGCGCATCAGCTGGCCGCTGTGCCGTTCCAGCTTCGCGTCGAGCCGCTCGAACAGCGTGAACGCATCCGCGGTCGCGCCCGCGAACCCGGCGATGACGCCATGCGCGCCGAGCGGGCGGACCTTGCGCGCGTTGGGCTTCATGATCGTCTGCCCCTGCGTCACCTGCCCATCGCCCGCGATCACCACGCGACCGTTTTTCCGCACGGACAGGATGGTGGTGCCGTGCCACACCAGGTCATTGCTCATGGCGAGGATATGGGGAGAGCAGGCGCAGCGGCGCAAGGCGCGGCGTCGCTGCGATACCCATATCCGAGCGGGCCGGCGACGCCGAAGCGTCGTCCGACGTCACGGGAGTGGAAGGTAAACGGCGCCCCGCGTCGTCTAGATCATGCCGGGGGCATGATCGACCTTCCACTGTCCCGTGACGGCCCCTAGAACCTCACCGGTCCACGCCCCTCACCTTGCCCCATTGCCGCGCGACCGTGTATCCCAGATAGCCGGTCGCGAAAAGCGCGTAGAGCGGCTCGGGGATCGCGCCGAGATACGCCGCGGTCGCAATCGCCATCGCCTGCGCCACGCCCGGGCTGACCGCCGCGACCACGCCGACCGGGATCGCCCACAGCAGCAGCGCGTACATCACATACAGGAAGGTCGGCCGCGCCCGCGACGTCCACCGATCGGGCGACCGCTCCTCGATCAGCGCGCACCCGCCATCGGCGGGGCTGACATGCAACGCGTCGGTATCGGTCGAGGCCATGATCGTCTCCCGTTATCGGGGCGACCCTAACCTATGTGGTTCACTGTAGGACAGATGTTGGCGATGAGCGGCTAGGCGTCCTCCATCACAGGCGGACCCCGGAAGGTGTCGAGCGTGTCGTACCGCTTGAGTTCAACCGGTCGCCCGGTGCGCTCCGATTCGTACACCGCTTCCATGATGACATGGTCCTGCACGCCCTCCTCACCCGGGGTGCGCGGACGGCGGTTCTCGATCACGCAGGTCGCCAAGTGGTCGATCTCGGCGGCGAACTGGTTGTTGTGCTCCAGCACCAGCTCGTTCTGGCTGGTCGCATCGTCCTGCCGCCCGATGATGGTCAGCCGCTGGCCTTCGTATTGATACGCGTTGGGCATGTCGGCGACGGCGGTTGCGAAGTTCACGCGCTGATGCTTGTCGTCGCGCGCGCCGTAGGAGCAGAAGCAGTTGACGATCGCGTTCGACGGATAGCGCAGTACGAACGAGTTCGTCTGTTCGACTTGCGCGAACCGCGGGTCATTCGGCGGACTGTAGCGCGTGGCCCATACCTCGACCGGCTCCTCACCGGTGAGGAAGCGCGAGGTGTTGATCAGGTACAGGCCGATGTCGAACAGCGAACCGCCGCCCGCCAGCGCCTTCTTCAGCCGCCATTGCTGGTCACCGTCGGCCGCGGTGGTCTGCACGTTGACCGCGCTCATCCCGACCAGCCGCCCGAAACGATGGTCACGCGTCATCTGCATCAGCCGCTTGTTGTAGGTCTCGTACTGGATGCGATAGGCGATCATCAGATGGACGTTCGCGCGCGCGCAGGCGGCGACCATCGCGCGCCCGTCCGCCGAGCTGACGGTCATAGGCTTCTCGCACAGCACATGCTTGCCCGCCCGCGCGGCGCGCTCGACGAACTCGCGGTGGAGGCCGTTGGGGGTGACGACGTACACCGCCTTGACCTCCGGGTCATCGCGGAGGCGGTCGAAGCCGGCGTAATCATAGCAATGCTCGGGCGCGATGCCGTATTGCTTGGCCACCGCCTGCAGCTTGTCGGGCGCGCCGGACACCAGCGCGACCGGCTTCGCCTTGGTCGATTGCGCGAACGCGGGCAGGATCTCCTCCAGCGCGAGTCGCCCGAGCCCGACGATCGCGAAGCCGACGCGCTGCTCGGGCGGGAGCGGGGCGGGCGGCGGCTTTGAGGGCGTGTCCGCGGCGGCGCGCCAGGGCGGGAACTGGACCTTGCCGCCGACGACCTTGCCCGTGTCGACCTCGGTCGGCGGCGGCAGGTGCTGCGCGTCGGCGGCGCGCGGCGCGAGGAGCAGGCCGGCGGCGGTGGCGGTGCCGAGCTTGAGCAGGTGGCGGCGGTCGAGGGTGGGGTCATCTGTGGACATGGAGGGGCCTTGGGGGAAGTACTGGTTAGCGAACGCCCTGAGGGGCAAAGTGGATGCGGGGCGCGGGCCGTCACGGGACTAAATCCCGTGACGTCGACCGGGTTCGCTAGCGCGACCCGCCGGCCGCACTTGCGCATGCGCTTCGCGCATCGCGGCTTCGCCGCTTGCGCGGCGTGTTGGTCGGGGCGACAGGATTCGAACCTGCGACCCCCACACCCCCAGTGTGATGCGCTACCAGGCTGCGCTACGCCCCGACCGGGAGCCGCGCGCACACGCCACGGCTCAGGCGGCGCGTCTAGGCCGCTCGCCGCCGTGATGCAAGCGCGCGTTACCCGATCAGCGTGCGCCAGAACGAGCCTTCCCAGGCATCCACCTTGACCTCGCGGATGTCGAAATCGCGCAGCGCCCGCCCGAACGCCTTTTGATGCTCCTGCCCGCCATGGGCGGCCAGCGCCTCCGCGCTCGCCCAGCGCTCCTGGATGCGGATCAGCGTCGGGTCGGCGGCGTCGAACGCGAAGCTGTAGAAGTCGCAACCCTCTTCCGCCGAACAGGCGCGCGCGTGTTCGGCGAGCAAAGGTGCCAGCCGCTCTACCTGCCCCTCACCGATGCGGATGTGCCCGCCCACCAGGATCGTCATAATCGCGCTCTCCATTGCCTCCGCTGCGTCATAGCGTTGCGCGAACGGTCGTCGAGTGTTAGCGGGCCCTCGTCAACCGGGTCGCCCACGCGGCCCGGGTCTTCAGCATATCCAAGGCGCCATGCTCATCTCTCCAGCCTATGCACAAGCCGCGGGCGCGGCGGCCCAGCCGGCGGGGGTCGGCGGCCTGATCCAGTTCGCGATGCCGTTCGTGCTGGTGCTGGTGGCGTTCTACTTCATCATGTACCTGCCCCAGCAGCGCCGCCAAAAGGCATTCCGCGACACGCTCGGCGCGCTAAAGAAGAACGACCAGGTGATCACCGCGGGCGGCATCGTCGGCAAGGTGACGCGCCTCGACGACCCCTATGTGGAGCTGGAGATTGCCGCTAACACACGCGTGCGCGTGGTCAAGGCGACGATCACCGAGGTGCTCGGCAACGCCACCGCCAAGCCTGCCAACGACTAGCCCATGCTCGATTTCCCACGCTGGAAGATATCCGCGATCATCGGCGTGCTCGTCGCGCTGTGCGCGCTGGCGATTCCAAGCCTGTTGCCCGAGCGGTACACCGATCACTGGGGCGCGATCCCGCACCCGCGCATCAACCTCGGGCTTGACCTCGCGGGCGGCAGCTATCTGCTGCTGGAGGCGGACACCAACGACCTCGTCGCCTCGCGGCTGGAGCAGCTGCGCGACCAGGTCTCGACCGAACTGCGCCGCGCGACACCGCGGATCGAGATCGGCGACATCTCCACCCAAGGCGGCAAGGTCAGCTTCATGCTGCGCGACCCGACCCAGGTCGATGCTGCGCGCGAGAAGATCCTGCCGCTGCTCGGCAACGGCGCGGGGCTGACCGGGCAGCGGGTATGGGACTTGACGGTGGTCGACACCAGCCGCGTCGTCATCACCCCCACCAGTGCTGGCATCAGCGACGCGATCGAGACAGCGATGAAGAGCGCGACCGAGGTCGTGCGCCGTCGCATCGACGCGCTCGGCACGCGCGAGCCGACCATCATCCGCCAGGGCACGAGCCGGATCGTCGTCGAGGTGCCCGGGCTCAACAACCCGCAGGCGCTCAAGGACCTGCTCGGCAAGACCGCCAAGCTGGAGTTCAAGCTGGTCGACGAGACGGCGGACCCGGCGGCGGTGGCGCGCGGGCAGGCTCCGTTCGGCGACGTGATCCTGCCTTATGCCGAGACGAACGGCCCGAAAGGCGCGCCGCCGAGCAAGATCGCGCTGCTCCGCCAGACGCTGATCACCGGCGATCAGCTGACCGACGCCAGGCAGGCGTTCGACCCGCAGGACAACCGCCCGAACGTCGACTTCACGATGGACAGCCAGGGCGGGCGCAAGTTCGCGACCGTGACCCAGGCGAACCTCGACAAGCGGTTCGCGATCATCCTCGACAACCAGG
>CAXSEO010000004.1:0-20343 GCA_964235525.1 uncultured Sphingomonas sp.
GTTGCATGGTACAATTGGATTGACGAAGTGCTTAAGTGGGGCGACCCGATTGCAAGTTGGCCGGATGATTTCGACGAGCAGGATTAGGTGATGAAAGTATTAGTCCCCGTCAAGCGTGTGCTTGACTACAACGTCAAACCCCGCGTGAAGGCGGACGGGTCGGGCGTCGACCTTGCCAACGTCAAGATGAGTATGAACCCGTTCGACGAGATCGCGGTCGAGGAGGCGATCCGGCTGAAGGCGGCGGGTGTCACCGAGCTCGTCGTCGTGTCGATCGGCGAACAGAAGTCGCAGGAGACGCTCCGCACCGCGCTGGCGATGGGCGCGGACCGCGCGATCCTGGTCACCTCCGACGAGAAGGTCGAGCCGCTCGGCGTCGCCAAGATCCTCGCCAAGATTGCGGAAGAGGAGAAGCCCGCGCTGATCATCCTCGGCAAGCAGGCGATCGACGACGACAACAACCAGACCGGGCAGATGCTCGCCGGGCTGCTCGGCTGGGGCCAGGGCACGTTCGCGTCAAAGGTGGAACTCACCCCGGACAGCGTCACCGTGACGCGCGAGGTCGATGGCGGGCTGGAAACGGACAAGTTCGCGCTCCCCGCAATCGTCACCACCGACCTGCGCCTCAACGAGCCGCGCTATGCGTCCTTGCCCAACATCATGAAGGCGAAGTCGAAGCCGATGGCGCAGAAGACGCCCGCCGATTACGGCGTCGACGTCGCGCCCCGGATCAGAACGCTCAAGGTGGTCGAGCCGGGCAAGCGCACCGCGGGCGTCAAGGTCAAGGACGTGGACGAGTTGGTGATGAAACTGTCGGCGATGGGGATTTCCAAGTGAAGACGCTGGTCTGGGTCGAACATGACGGCAAGTCGGTCAAGGACGCCACCCTGTCGGCGGTGACCGCCGCGAGCAAGCTGGGCGAGGTGCACCTGCTCGTTGCCGGGCAGGGCGTGGGCGCGGTCGCTGAGACGGCGGCGAAGATCGCGGGCGTCGGCAAGGTTCACCTCGCCGACGACGCCGCCTACGCGCACACGCTGGCCGAGAATGTCGCGCCGCTGGTCGTTGAGTTGATGGGACATCACGACGCGTTCGTCGCGCCGTCGACCACCACCGGCAAGAACATCGCGCCGCGCGTTGCGGCGCTGCTCGACGTGATGCAGGTCAGCGACATCCTGTCGGTCGAGGGGCCGGACACGTTCACGCGCCCGATCTATGCGGGCAATGCGATCGCGACCGTGCAGACCGCGGACAAGAAGCTGGTGCTGACCGTGCGCGGCACCGCGTTCGAGAAAGCGGCGGCGTCGGGCGGCAGCGGCACCGTCGAGCCGGTCGCGGCGGCGGGCGACAAGGGGCTGTCGACCTTCCAGGGGTCGGAGATCGCCGCCAACGCGCGCCCGGAGCTCACCAGCGCCAAGGTGATCGTATCGGGGGGCCGCGCGCTGGGCTCGGCCGAGCAGTACCATGCGCTGATCGAGCCGCTCGCCGATGCGCTCGGCGCGGGCGTCGGTGCCAGCCGCGCGGCGGTGGACGCGGGATATGCACCCAACGACTATCAGGTCGGCCAGACCGGCAAGATCGTCGCGCCGGAAGTCTATGTCGCGGTCGGCATCTCCGGCGCGATTCAGCATCTGGCGGGCATGAAGGACAGCAAGGTCATCATCGCCATCAACAAGGACGAGGACGCGCCGATCTTCCAGGTCGCGGACATCGGATTGGTGGGAGATCTGTTCAAGCTGGTGCCGGAGTTGACGTCGAAGCTGTAGGCCGCACGCGGGCCAGCACCGCTGCCCCGGCCAGCGCGATAGCCCCGAGCGCGAGGCAGAACCACACCACCCCCGGCCAGCCGCCACGCGTCCACGCCACCCCGCCCGCCGAGCCAAGCACGCTGGAGCCGAGGTAGTAGAAGAACAGGTACAGCGCCGCCGCGCGCCCTTTCGCGGCACCCGCCCGTCGCCCGACCCAGGCGCTCGCGATCGAATGCGCGCCGAAGAAGCCGATTGTGACAACCGCGATGCCGGGCACCACCAGCGCGAGCGGTCGCGCCGCGGTCAGCAGCACGCCTCCGACCAGCAGCAGCACCGGCACCGGGAACACGCGCCTGCGCCCCCTCAGCCCCGCCGCCGCGCCGAACCAGGCCGAGCTCACCGAGCCGAGAATGTAGAGCAGGAACACCGCGCCCACCGCCGCCCGGCTCAGCCGGTACGGTGCCGCCTCAAGCCGGAACGCGGCATAATTATAGACGGTGATGAACACGCCCATCAGCACGAACGCCTCAAGGTACAGCCACGGCAGCGCCGCATCGCGGAGCAGCGATCCGCCGCCTCCTTCTCCGCGCGCGAACCCGCGCGAGGGCGGGGCAAGACGACGGAACGCCTCCGCCATGACCAGTCCCGCAACGCCCACCAGCCCGAGCGCCCAGCGCCAGTCGGCGACACTCGCGATCAGGCTCGCCGCCAGCCGTCCGCCCATGCCGCCGAGCGCGCTGCCCGCGATGTAAAGCCCCATCGCCGCGCCGACCGAGTCGGCGTCGACCTCCTCGCTGATATAGGCCATCGCCACGGCGGGCACGCCCGACAGCGCCACCCCCGTCAGCACCCGGCACACCAACAACGAGCGCCAGCCCGGCGCGACCGCCGCCGCGATGCCGAACAGCGAGGCCAGCAACATCGCCCACACCATCATCCCGCGCCGCCCCACCCGGTCCGACGCCACACCCGACACCAGGATGCCGACCGCGAGCGGTCCGGTCGCGAGCGACACCGCCAGGCTGGCGACCTCCGCCGAGAGATGGAACGTGTCGGCGAGCTCAGGCAGCAACGGTTGCGCGGCATAGAGCAGCGAGAAGGTCGAGAAGCCCGCGAACAGCATCGCCAGTGTCAGGCGCCGATAGGCGGGCGTGCCGCGCGCGAGACCGACCGTCATAGCGGGCTGCGCGAGGTGCGGATCGGCGGTCAGCACTCGCGCGAGTGCTCGCTCCGCCCCAGCGCCTCCGCGATCAGCCGCCGCGTGTTCCCGACCCCGTACAGCGCGATGAAGCCGCCCATGCGCGGTCCCTGGCTCGATCCCAGCAGCGTCTCGTACAGCGCGCGGAACCAGTCGCGAAGCCGCTCTGCCCCAAACCGCTCCTTGCCGATCGCGTACACGATCGTCTGGATTTCCTCCGCACTCGCGTCCTCGGCCAGTCCCGCCAGCGCCTCGTCCAGATCGCGCAGCGCCGCCGCCTCCACCTCGGTCGGCGCGCGGAGGTGGAGCATGGGGGCGAGGTGGTCGCGATTGTAGGCCAGCGCGTGCGCGATCAGCCGGTCGAGCGCGGGGTGCCGCTCGGGCGTGGCATCAGGGACGTAGCGCGACAGGTACGCCCATATCTGCTCCGCCGTCGCCTCCGGCCCGAGCACGCCGACGAGGTTGAGCAGCAGCCCGAAGCTGACCGGCGGCGCTTCGGCCGGAATTTCGCCGCCGAGATGGTGGACCGGGTTGCCCAACCGCTGCTCGATCGGCTGCGACGCATAGTCCGCCGCCGACTTCCAGTAATCCTCGATCGCGCGCGGGATCACGCCGGGGTGGAGCTGCTTGGCGCGGCGCGGCTCGCGATAGAGGAAGTAGGCGAGGCTCTCCTCCGGGCCATAGCGCAGCCATTGTTCGAGGCTGAGCCCGTTGCCCTTCGACTTGCTGATCTTCTCGCTCCGCTCGTCGAGGAACATCTCGTAGTTGAAGCCCTCGGGCGGGCGCGCGCCGAGCACGCGCGCGATCCGCCCCGATTGCGTCACCGAGTCGATCAGGTCCTTGCCCGCCATCTCGTAATCGACGCCGAGCGCGACCCAGCGCATCGCCCAGTCGACCTTCCATTGCAGCTTGGCGCGCCCGCCGAGCACGGAGGCGACCACCCGCTTGCCGCCGTCGTCAAAGGCGATCGTGCCCGCGTCCGCGTCGACGACCTCCACGGACACCTGCAACACCACGCCCGTGGTCGGGCTGATCGGCAGCACCGGCGAGTAGGTCGCGCGCCGCTCGGGGCCGAGCGTCGGCAGCATGACGTCGAGGATCGCCTGGTAGTGGCGGAGCACTTGCCGCAGCGCCTCGTCGAACCGGCCGGAGGTATAATAGTCGGTCGATGACGCGAACTCATAGTCGAACCCGTAGCGGTCGAGAAACTCGCGCAACCGGGCGTTGTTATGCGCGGCGAAGCTGTCGTGCGTCCCGAACGGGTCGGGGATGCGCGACAGGGGTTTGCCGAGGTGCTCGCGCAGCATGGCACCGTTCGGCACATTGTCGGGCACCTTGCGAAGCCCGTCCATGTCGTCGCTAAAGGCGATCAGGCGGGTGGGCGCGTCCGACAACGCCGCGAACGCGCGCCGCACCATCGTCGTCCGCAGCACCTCGGTAAACGTACCGATATGCGGCAGCCCCGACGGGCCATAGCCGGTCTCGAACACAATCGGTGCGCCGCCCGGCTTGCCGTCGGGCCAGCGCTTCAGCAGCTTGCGCGCTTCCTCGAACGGCCAGGCTTTGGACAGGAGGGCGGCATCGCGGAGCTCGGTCATGCGGGCGGCATCTGACGCTTTGGCTGGCGGAGCGCAAATGCTATAGGAAACGAATGGAGATGACCCCGCTTCCGGACTCGCTGCAGCCCTTTCCGCTGCGGATTGAGGATTATGAGCTGCTCGACCGCGCAGGCGTGTTCCAAGACAGGCGCGTCGAGTTGATTGAAGGGGTGATTATCGCAGTGAACTCTGAATATCGTCCGCACACGCGCGTGAAGAATGCGCTAATGTTCCGCCTTCAATCCGCGCTCAACGCGCTCGGTTCTGGCCTCGAAGCCTTTGTTGAGCCGACGCTTGCGCTGCCGCCGCGCAACATGCCCGAACCTGACGTGGTCGTTGCAAGCGTTCCCCCTGATGAAAACGATTACTTCCGGCTGCAGCATATGGTGCTGGTCATCGAGGTGGGCGCGAGCACGCTCCGCAGCGACCTCGGGACGAAACGCAAGATGTATGCCGCGCAGGGCGTGCCGGAATACTGGGTCGTCGATGTCTATGGCCGCGAGGTACATCAGTTCTGGACCCCGCGCGACGGGGCTTTTCAGAACCAGCAGGTTGTCCCCCTCGCGGGCGAACTCCGATCGCTGACCATGCCCGAGCTCGCGATCGACGGCACCGGTATCCTGTAAACCGTTGCCGTTCCGTTCCGCGTTCCCCATAGCGGGCGGGCGATGGATCCGTTCCCCCACCCCGCGCTCCACGCCAGCCACGCGGGAATCTGGATCGCCACCGCGAGCGAGTGCCGCGAGGTCGGGCGGGGCGAGGCAATCCGGCTGGTCGCGGACACGCCCGTCATCCTGCTCAACGCCGCGCTGGTCGGGCAGCGGCTGGGCTATGCCGAGCTGTCAGGGCTCGACCTGCTCGAACTGTTCGCGTTCATCCACCCCGCGCGCTTCGCCGTGCCGACGCCTGCGGGTCTCGCTCGCGCGGTCGATCTGTCGCCGCCCCAGAGCGACGAGGATGTTGCGCCGTTCCTGCGCGAGGCGGCGGCCGCGCTGCTCGCCACCGCCGACGGCGACTGGCCCGAGCGGGAAGGCGCGCACGGTGCGGTGCAGGCGTTGGCGCGGCTGCGCTGGCCATGGGCGCCGCTGGTGTCGCGCCGACTCGCCCGGCCCGCCACGCCCGAGCGGCAGCTGTTCGCGCGCCTCCCCGAATGGGAGGAGGTCGCGCCGCGCCCCGCGCCGCGCACGGTGACGATCGACCCCGCCGCCGCCGAGGCGCGGCTGCACCAGCTTACCGGTCACGGCGCGGAGGAGCGCCCCGGCCAGCGCGCCTACACGCAAGCCGCCACCGCCGCCTTTGCCCCGCGCAGCATCCGTGACGCGCCCAACCTGGTGCTGGCGGAGGCGGGCACCGGGATCGGCAAGACGCTCGGCTACCTTGCCCCCGCGTCGCTCTGGGCGGCGGAGGCGGGCGGGGCGGTGTGGGTGTCGACCTATACCAAGGCGCTCCAGCGCCAGCTCGGGGCCGAGTCGCGCCGACTCTACCCCGACGAGGCGACCCGCCGCGCGAAGGTCGTTACCCGCAAGGGGCGTGAGAACTACCTGTGCCTCCTCAACCTGGAGGACGCGCTGCAGGGCGGGTTCGCGGGGCGCGCGGCGGTGCTGGCGCAGCTGGTCGCGCGCTGGGCGGCGTACAGCGCGGATGGCGACATGGTCGGCGGCGACCTGCCCGGCTGGCTGCCGACGCTGTTCCGCCGCAACGCGTCGCCCGCGCTGACCGACCGGCGCGGCGAGTGCGTCTATGCGGGCTGCCCGCACTACCGCCGCTGCTTCATCGAGCGCGCCGCGCGCGCGAGCGCCGAGGCGGACATCGTCGTCGCCAACCACGCGCTGGTGATGGTCAACGCCGCGCGCGGGCGCGAGCTGGCGTCGCGCCCGACCCGCTATGTGTTCGACGAGGGCCACCACCTGTTCGACGCCGCCGACGGGATGTTCGCGGTCGCGCTGACCGGCGCGGAGACGATCGAGCTGCGCCGCTGGCTGCTCGGACCCGAGAATACCGGGCGCGGTCGCCGCCGGGGCCTCGCCGCGCGGCTGTCCGACGTCGCCAGCTATGACGAGGCGGGCGCGCGCGCTATCGGCGACGCGGTGGAGGCGGCGCGTGCGCTCGCCAGCGAAGGCTGGCTCGCGCGGCTGGCGGAGGGGCAGCCGTTCGGCGCGGTCGAGCATTTGCTCGCCGCCGTGCGCGGGCTGACCTACGCGCGCGCCGAGCAGCCCGGGGACGCGGGCTATGGGCTGGAGACCGAGCTCGCCGAGCCAACCCCCGAGCTGATCGAGGCGGCGTCCGCCTGCGCGCACGCGCTCGACGCTTTGGTGCGTCCGCTGGTGACGCTCGGGCGACGGCTGGAAGCGGTGCTCGCCGAGGCGCCAGACTGGCTCGACACCCCGGCGCGCGCCCGCGTTGAGGGCGCGATTGCTTCCATCGCGTGGCGCGCGGACACGGTGGGAGCGTGGCTGGCACTGCTCGCGCGGGTTGGCGGGCCGGCGGACCCGGACTTTGTCGACTGGCTCGGCGTCGATCGCGCGGAGGGACGCGAATGGGACGTCGGCCTCCATCGCCACTGGCTCGACCCGACCCGCCCGTTCGCCGCGACCGTGCTTAAACCAGCGCACGGCGCGCTGGTCACCAGCGCGACGCTGACCGGCGGCGGCGCGGACCGCGATGAGGGCTGGGCGATCGCCGAGGCGCGGGTCGGCGCGCCGCACCTCGCGCGCGCGGCGATGCGGTTCGAGGCGGCGAGCCCGTTTGACTATGCAACCCAGGCGGAGGTGCTGATCGTCACCGACGTCAAGCGCGGCGATACGCCTGCGCTCGCCAATGCCTATGCACGGCTGATCGTCGCAGCGGGCGGGGGTACGCTCGGGCTGTTCACCGCCATCCGCCGCCTGCGCGCCGTCCACGCCCGCGTCGCCGACCGGCTGGCCCGCGAAGGGCTGCCGCTCCACGCGCAGCATGTCGACCCGATCGACACCGGCACGCTAGTCGACATTTTCCGCGATGACCCGCACGCGTCGTTGCTCGGCACCGATGCGTTGCGCGACGGGGTAGACGTGCCAGGCCATTCGCTGTGTCAGGTGGTGATGGAGGGCGTGCCCTGGCCCAAGCCGACCGTGCTCCACGCGGCGCGCAGGTTGCAGGGCGGCGGCTCCGCCTATGACGACCGCATCGTTCGCGCGCGGCTGGCGCAGGCGTTCGGGCGGCTGATCCGCCGCGCGGACGATCGCGGCGTGTTCGTGATGCTGTCGGCGGCGATGCCGTCGCGGCTGCTGGGCGCCTTTCCCCCCGGCGTCGCAATCACGCGCGTGACGCTCGACGAAGCGGTCGCGCGGGTCGCGACCCGGCTTTCCATTGCCGCGCGCGTGGGGCATGGCGCGCCCGCGATCGCCTGACGGGGAGAGGCCGGGCATGAAGACGCTGTTCCTGCTGCGCCACGCAAAGTCGGGCTTCGACGAGCCGCCGGTTCGCGACGTCGACCGCGCGCTCAACGCCAAGGGCCGCCGCGCCGCGCGCACCATCGGCCGCCACCTGCGCGACACGGACGCGCGCTTCGACCACGTCCTCGCCAGTCCCGCGCGCCGCGTCGCCGAGACGCTGGCGGAGGTCGAAGCGGGCTATGGGCGCGGGCTGTCGGCGGTGGTCGACAAGCGGCTGTACCTCGCCTGTGTCGACACGCTGCTCGACCTCATCCACGCGCTCCCCCCCGAGGCGGCGAGCGCGCTGCTGGTCGCGCATAATCCGGGGCTGGAGGAGCTGGTGCTGCTGCTCGTCCCCGACCGCGCCGACCAGCCGCTGCGCGACGACGTGGAGGTGAAGTTCCCGACCGCGAGCGTGGCGGAACTGGCGTTTGAGGGGGAAGGATGGGGAGCGGTGGTCGAGAATGCGGGCGAACTGAGGCGGTTTACCAGGCCGAGAGATCTGGACGCGACGCTGGGACCGAATGGGGATTAGAAACCGATAGCACACCTGCTCAAGCGCGACGAACCGTCGGGGTTCGACTACGCCGCTTCTAACAAGCGCTCGGCGTTGGCGAAACAGCGCCGGATCATGTCCGCGATCTGCTTGGTCACACCGACCACGGTGAGATGCGCCTTGACCCAGTCCGCGCCATGATCCTCGACGAAAGGCACCAGCGACGCATTGATGAACGAAGAGGGTACATCCGTGACGCCTCGGAAGGATAGCGTCACATGCTGCCCGCGCACGAACGCGGGACGCAGCAAGTCTTGAATCACCGCTCCGTCCTGATGCGTGTAGCAGCGCGGTACATGGTCGAGGACCGAGATTACCATGTCAGATCATCTTCTTCCTGTACGTCCCCAACAAAGCGGTCGGTCCGCAGCGACATATCCACCAACGTGCCGGGATAGCTGGCGTTCCCCAGCGATGGCCGACGGTGGACGATGCCGGCGCCGTCCCTGTTGCACCTGACCGCCCCTTTACCGGAATATATGCTAACATCTCCCTCATTGCCAGTGACGCTCTCGATCAGAAAATCGAGTCCGACACCCATGTTCCGAACGGTGCTCTTGGTCGTGAAGCCCGCGGCTGTCGCGCGCAGGATCGCGGCACCATCGTCATCGTCCGGGAAATGCGCCCTGATGTTGGCGGGGATCCCTTTACCAAAAGTCGGACATGGTGACCGCCACACGATCGACGTTGGGGTAGTGCTGGACGTGCACGAAACCGCAATTCTTAGTTGAATGGTCCTGGATGTTGTTGAATACTTCCTTGATGCAGACCTTCACGCTGCCGAGCGCGCTCTCATCTACGGCCAGCACGCCAGCCATCCAGGGTGTGAACTTATGCTCCAGCCACCCGAACGCCTCGGCGTGCGCGACCTTCATGATCGGGAGCGTTGTTCTCCGCGCGGAGGCGAACCTGCGAACCCTATGTCCGGTATATTGCTCAAAGAAGCCGCAATCATCCAGATACGCGATCGGCTCGCTATCTGGCCGGACATGATCCGCGAAGCTGTACGTCACTCCATGACTGATCAGCCACTCCAGGGTACTGGCGAAGACGGTCAAGCCCGAGCCGTCGATAAACATGAGGTCGTCGAAACTGAACACGAAGTCGTTACCGGTCGGAACGCCCTCCGAGCCGACCACCGCGCCCGTGAACGTGTGCATGGTCTGGTAATTGAACCTCTTGGGCACGCGGACGATCTCGGTCACGCTCACGGCTTAGGACGGGTCTCACCGCCGCACAACCGACGCGCGACGCTCCGCGGCGAAGCTGCGCCTCAGCGGAGCTGGTCCCGCAGCTTCGCCAAGCCTGCGAACGCGCCTACCTCCTCTTCCCCCACCACCCCCGCCGCGCGGAGCGCTTCCGCCGCGCCCGGCAGCCGCGGGAACGGGTCGAGCGCCAGCGCCATCGTCTCCGCCGCCGCTTCGCCCAGATCGATCGCGCCCGCCTCGATCGGCAGCGTGTCGAGGTCGTCCTCCGACAGTTCGACCTCCTCGTCGGCCACCGCGTCCGCGACGAAGCGCAACCGCACCGGCTCGTCGACGCGCGCCTCGATCGGCTCGCCGGACACCGAGCAGCGCTGCGTCACCGCCGCCTCCACGCGACCGGTGGCGAGCACCGCCGCGCCCTCGCGCCGCACCCCGAACCGCGCCTCCAGCCGCGCGACCGCGATCAGCCCGAACCGCCGCGCCAGCGCCGCGCGCTCGCGCTCGTCGGCGGCGATCGCCACCGCGCGCTCGCCTTCACCGATGGTGTCGACGCGCTCGGCGCGCGAGAACTCGGGCGTCATGGCAGTTCGCCCGCGACCAGCGTCGGGATCGGCACGCGCTTCAACGCCGCGTGGAACTCGGCCAGCCCGTCGCGCACATGCGTCAGCGCGCCCCGCGCGGGGACGACCCCGCGATACACGTTGCGAAGCACCGCGCCGTCCATGTCGCCGCCCGCCAGCCCGTCGCGATAAGCGCCGAGCCGCCCGCCCAGCATGCTCATCATCTTGCCGATATGCTTGCCGACGACGATGTCGCCGATGCCGAACTCGCGCAGCTGCCCGTCCATGTCCTCGACGAACCATTCGGTCAGCCGGGCGGACGGCTCCGCGCCCGCCGGCTCTTCCTCCAACCGCAGCAGCACCAGCGACAGCACCGCGGCGACCATGTCGAAGCGGCCGTCGACCGTGTCGGGAGCGGCACCGTCCAGATACCAGTGCGGCTCGCGCGCGCGCGCCACCACCGCCTGGTAAAGCGGCAGCGTCGCCGCGCGGTCGCGGTCGGTCCGCCGCCCGATCAGTCCGCCCAGCCAACTCACGCACGTGCCTTTCGCTTGTTCCGCCCCGCCCGTCGGCATATTGAGGCGGGGCGCGTCCGATGCAATCGCGCGCCTTGGTTCGGAGTTCCGCATGCGTCTTGCCCCTGTCCTGCTCCTCGCCGCCGCCCTGGGCGGCTGCGCGCAGCTCCGCTCGCATCAGGGCTATGTGGTCGACGCGGACCTGGTGAATTCGGTCCAGCCGGGCGTGGATACGCGCGACTCGGTCGCCAAGGTGCTCGGCCAGCCGAGCTTCGCCAGCCAGTTTGGCCCGCGCGACTGGTATTATCTGTCGCGCAATTCGAAGAGCTACGCCTTCAACCGCCCGCATCCGACCGACCAGCTGACCGTGGAGATCAGCTTCGCGCGCGACGGCACCGTCACCGCCGTGCGCCGGATGGGCGTGGAAGAGGTCGCGTCCGTGCGCCCCGACGGCAAGACGACCCCGACGCTGGGGCGCAAGCGCGGGCTGCTCCAGGATCTGTTCGGCAACATCGGCACGGTCGGCGCGGCGGGCGTGGGTGGCACGGGTGGCGGAACCGGGGGCGGTGGTGGCGGCGGCGGCGGGGGGCGAACCCAGCCCTGATTACCCGCCCTCCGATCGCCTGAACGCCACCCGACCGACGCATTCCTCACCCGTTCACCGCGACTCGCGCAAACCTCTTTCCGTGGCGCGGGGCCTGTCCCCCGCGCGGCAAGGAAAAGGAGATGGTTCGATGCGTATCTTGATCACCACCGCGCTGCTGGCGGCGGTCGCGCTACCCGCCGCCGCGCAGGCGCAAAGCTATGGCGATCGCCCGGACGTCCAGCAGGACCACCGCGACGACCGCGGCGACGGTCGCTACGATCACCGCGATGACCGGCGGGACGAGCACCGCGATGGCCGCGATGACCACCGCGATTATCGCGACGACCGGCGCGATGACGGTGGCGACCGTGACCGCCAGTACGGCCATGACGATTGGCGCGGCTATCGCGACCAGCGCCGCGACCTGTACGCGCGCGGCAACTGGAACGCGCCGTTCCGCTACAACGCGTTCCGCCCCGGCGCGCGGATCGCCCCGGCCTATTATGGCGACCGGTTCGTGATCGCCGATCCGTGGCGCTATCACCTGCCGCGCGCGCGCGCGTACACGCGCTGGGTGCGGCATTATAACGACGTGCTGCTGGTCGACTATCGCCGCGGTTATGTCGTGGACGTGATCCGCAACTTCTACTTCTGAGCCGTCGAGGCCCGGGCGGAGAGATGATCTCCGCCCGGGTCAGCGGACGCTGAACGCCACCTGGTCAACCACGCGTCCGCCCGGCTCGATGAGGCTCAGCCGGTGCTGCCCCGCTTCGGGCAACAGCAGCGCGGGCGCGCTCGCCGGGCCGAGGTCGGCGCGGTCGAGCCGGAGATGCAGGCCAACTGCCGCGCCTGTCACCGCCACCGCCAGCCGCTGCCGCGCGGGCGGGATGTCCGGGTCGAGAGCATAGACGCTGCCCGCCACCGGGCTGCCGATCCGCGCGCGCCGCGCCAGTGCCGGGGCGGGCGCGATCACCGACTGCGCGGTGCCCGCGAGGAACACCTCGCGGCGCGGCTGCTCGACCGCGTCGGCGAAGCGGATCGCGCGTGCCTCCACCCCGGCGGGCATCGGCGGTGGGCCGTCGTCATGGCCCGCCTGCAGCGCCAGCATCACGTCGCGCCATACCGGGGCCGCGCCGCTGGTCCCCGACACCGCGCGCATCGCGTCGCCCTCGACATTCCCCACCCACACCGCAACCGTGTAGCGACGCGTGAAGCCGACGCACCAATTGTCGCGCATCGCTTTGGACGTCCCCGTCTTCACCGCCGCCCAGAATGGCAACCGCAACGACGAGTCGAGCCCGAACGTCACCGCGCGCGCGTTCGGGTCGGCGAGCATGTCGGCGACGATCCACGCCGCCGCCGGGTTGGTGGTCGCGCGGGGTGTGTCCCTCGGCTCGCCCAATCGGAGGTGCAGCGGGGTCCAGCGGCCGCCATTGGCCAGCGCGCGATACGCGTTCGCCTGTTCGAGCAGCGTCACCTCCGCCGAGCCGAGTGCGAGGCTGAACCCGTAATAGTCGCCATCCTCGACCAGCCCGCGATAGCCGCTGTCCCACAGCCGGTCGCGGAACGGCTCGACCCCGACCAGCAGCAGCGCGCGCACGGCGGGGACGTTGAGCGACCCCGCCAAGGCGGTGCGCGCCGACACCGGCCCGTGGAACCCCTTGTCGTAATCCTGCGGCACATACAGCCCCGAGGCGGTGTCGAGCTGGACCGGCGAGTCGTCGAGGATCGACGCGGGCGTCAGATAGCCGCGCTCGATCGCCTGCGCGTACAGGAACGGCTTGAGCGTCGATCCGGCCTGGCGGTAGCTGTTCGCGCCGTCGACGGCGGGCGCGGTGGATTCGCCGCCGATCCCGCCGACATAGGCGAGCACCTCGCCGCTGGCGTTGTCGAGCACGACCACCGCGCCGTCCCTCGCGCGGCTGCCACCGAGTCCTTGCAACTGCCGCCGGAGCGCCGCGATCGCGACCCGCTGGACGACGGCGTCGAGCGTGGTGGTGACGTGCAGGCCGGGGCGGGTAAGCAGCCGGTCGGCAAGGTGTGGCGCAAGCGCGGGGTCGAGCTGGAGACTGCGCGCGGGGCCGAGCATCGAGGCGGCCGCCCCGCGCCACCGCTCGCAATCCGCTTCGTGCGCCAGCGCGCAGGCGCGGCGGGCGACCTGGTCGGGGCTGGCGCGCGGGTCGGGGAGCAGTGCCGCGAGCAACAGCGCGTCGTCGCGGGCGAGCGCGTCGGGCGTCTTGCCGAACAGCGCCAGCGCCGCCGCGCCCACCCCCTGAGCCTCGCCGTGATAGCCCGCGAGGTTCAGATACGCTTCGAGAACCTGCGCGCGTGTCCATCCGCGCTCGAGCGCCCAGGCGGCGCGCATCTGGGTCAGCTTGTCGCGCCAGCCGCGCGCGCCGGGGCGAGCGAGCGCGGGCGCGACGAATCCAGCGACCTGCATCGCCAGCGTGCTCGCCCCGCGTGCGCGCCGCCCCGCCACCCGGTCGCGCGCCGATGCCGCCAGCGCGATCCAGTCGACGCCGCCGTGCGACCAGAAGCGCTTGTCCTCCGCCGCGACCAGCGCCTCGCGCGCGACCGGCGAGACCCGATCGAGCGGCGTCCAGGCCAGCCGCCGCGCCGCGAAGTCGACGCGTGCGGAGTCGATCAGCACCCCGTGCCGGTCGTACAACCACGCCTCCGAAGGCCGCCACGCCGCGCGCACGGCCGCAAAGGTGGGTAGCGGCGGGGGCAGGGTGGCGTAGTCGAGAGCGGCAAAGGCGAGGAGGAGGGCAATCGCCGCGCCAAGTAGGAATCGCTGGCGAGCGGTCAGCAGCGCAAGCGCCCGGCGGATGCGTTCGGCCCAAGACGGAAAGGGCACCCTATTTCAATCCGACCACCATCGGCGCGTTCGGGATCTGCGCGCGCACCTCGGGCGAGTACATCGCCTCGACCCGGCTCGGCGGCAGCGAGAAGCGGCCCGCGCCGTTGAGCCGCATCGTGTACGACACCGCGAACCGTCCGCGCGGCACCCACTCGAAATAGCCGCGATAGGCATCGCGCGCGCGTTCGACATAGGCGGGCTGCGCGCCGTACTCGATCAGCACCGGTTTGCCGTCCGGGTCTAGCGCGCCGAACCGGCCGCCGCCGCTCGCCTGCCCCTGCTGCAGCAGCTGCGACTGGCCGCCGAGATCGCCCAGGATCGTCGCGCCCGCCGGAATGGGATCGCTCACCACCACCCAGTTGCGGTCGGCGGTCGCGTCCACGGTCAGCGTCACCCGCACCACGTCGCCGCGCGTCAACCGGCCGGGCACGCGCCGCTGGATTACCGTCACCGCGCGGGTCATCCGATAGCCCGCGCTCAGCGGCGCGCGGAGCGGCACCGCCGCGCGCACCACCACGCTCGCCCACGGCCCCGCGCCCGCCGACTGGCGCAGCACCAGCGGCGTCGGCCCGGCGGGCAGCGGGAAGGACAGCGCGCGCGCGCTCGCCGCCAACGGCCAGGCGCGCGCCACCGTTCGCGCGCCGAGGCTGACGGTCGTCACCCCCGTGATCGCCTGCGCCGGGTACAGGTGCGCGAACCGCCGCACCGCCAGCGCGCCCCAGGCATTGGCGGTGGTGGTGTCCCAATGCCCGTGCACCTGCCGCAACGCGACGCCGATGGTCATGCGCGGCCCCTCGTCCTGCCAGCCCGGGCGACCGAGCGTCGTCAGCAGCGCCTTGATCGTCGCCTCGTCGCCCGACGACATCAGCCACCACGCCTGTTGCGAGCTGTCGGTGAGGTCCAGCCGGGTTCCCTCGTACCCGATCCGCGCGCGCAGCTGCGCCTCCGCCGCCGCCCGCAACGCGGCCGCATTGGCGGCGGGGATGTGGTCGAGCGCGGCGATGTAGTCGACCAGCAGCGAGGTCGGCATCTCCGCCGGCGTCACCCCGATCTGCCCCAGCATCGCCGGGGTGGCCGCGCCCTGCCGCGCGAGCGCCGCCAGCGCCTCGACCCGGCGCAAGCGCACGTCGCCATAATCCTCGTCGCGCAGCCGCCCGTCGAGCACCGCGCGCATCCCCTCGATCATCTTCGCGCGCGGGCCATCGGGGATCGGCAGCCCCGCCTCGGCGGTGATCGACAGGACGTAGGCGGTCAGCGTCTCCGAACCCTTGAGCGAGTCGCTCGGGAAATAGCGCAGCAGGCCGTCGGGAGCCTGATAGGTCGGGATCGTCCCCGCCAGCCGCGTCCACGCGCCCGCATCGCCCATCACGATCAACCGGCTGAGCTGCTGCTCGAAACAGTTGTAGGGGTACGCCGTCATGTAATCGCGCACGCCTTGCAGCGGCGGCGCGAGCGTGTCGGCGAGGCGGATGTCGACCGACCCGCGCCCCGGCAGTGCCCCCGCGGGCGCGCCGATCGGGATAGCTGCGTCGCCGACCCGCGCCAGCGTCGCGGCCCAGGTCTCGACCGGGACGGCGGGCACCACGTCCTGTGTCACCGTCACGTGATCGACCGCGCGCCCGTCGCTGGCGCGCGCCGACACCTGCCAGCGCAGCGCGGGCACGTTGTCTGGCGCGGTCACGTTCCACGCCACCGGCACCGCCCCGCCCGCCGGGATCGTGACGGTCAGCGAGTGACCTTGCGCGACGCGGGGGAACAGGTCGACGCTCGCGGTCACCGTCATCGCGTGGTCGGAGCCGTTGCGGAGCGTGAACCCCGCCGCGAACCAGTCACCCCCGCGCACCAGCGGCGGCACGCCGGGGTAGATCGACAGGTCCTGCGCGGTGCGGACGCTGGTGGATCCCGTGCCGTAAAGCTGCGCCCCGTCGCTCGCGATCGCCACCAGCTTGAACGAGGACAGCGCGTCCGACAGCGGCACCGCGACGCGCGCATGACCCGCCGCGTCGAGCGGCACCCGCCCGCGCCACAGCAGCACCGGCTGGAAGTTCTCGCGGTTGAGCCCGGACAGGTCGCCGCCACCCCCGCCGCCGCCCGCCTCCACTGCCTTGCGCCCATAATGCCGCTTGCCGACCACCTGCGTCTGCGCGGTGGAGGTCAACACCGACAGCGGCCGGTCGCGCATCAGCGCGGCCAGCACGTCCCACGACTCGTTCGGCGCGAGCTGGAGCAGCGCCTCGTCCACCGCCGCGAACGCGACATCGGCGCTGCGGGCCGCGTGCCCGTCGGGCAGCCGCACCGCGAGGTCGACCTGAGCGGTCCCCCGCGCCGCGTAGCGCTCACGGTCGGCATGGACCGCGACCTGAAGCCGGTGCGCCTCCCAGCCCACCTTGACGTGCGCGATACCGAGCCGGAACGACGGCTTGGCCAGGTCGACCAACGCGGTGGCGTCTGGCGCGAGGTCGGGTCCGCTCGACAGGTGCAGCGCCACCGCTACCCGGTGGAGCCAGTCGCGCCAGCCCGGCTCGACCCGCCCGCGCACCGCCATGACCGAGACGTACACGTCGGGCGCGTAGCTGCCCGGCATCGGCACCTCGACCACCGGGTCGGTGCCCGACAGTTCGGTGACGAAGCTCGACAACACGCCCTCGCGCTCGACGCTGACCAGCGCGGTCGCGTGGCGGAACGGCATCCGCACCTGAAACCGCGCGGTCTCGCCCGCGCGATAGCTCAGCGCCTCGGGCACGACGTCCATCCGGTCGCCGTTGTCGCCGCCGAACCACCAGTCGTCGTCGCCCGCCAGCCACACCGACCGGACCGCCCGCGCGACATTGCCCGCGTCGTCGGTGGTCGTCGCGACCGCGAACACCTCGCCCGAGACGCCGGGCGCCACCTTGCACTGCGCCAGCCCCTGCGCGTCGGTGGTCGCCGAACAGGTCGCGCCCAGCTTGGTGGTCTGCTCCTGATTGTCATACGCGTAGAAGCCGCCGATCAGCCGCCGCCGCGCGGTCAGCACCTGACGCGAGTATAGCTGGACGCTGACCTTGCGACCCCGCACCGGCTTGCCGTCGGTATCGAGCGCGACGAAGCGGAGACGCAGGTCGTCCTGCTTCATCAGCCAGCCGTCGGTGGCGATGCCCAGCTGCACCGCCGACGCCCAGATCGGCAGCGAGCGCGTCGCGGTCAGCACCTGACCGTTGGCGTCCTGGTAATCCATCTCCACCTTCATGTCGGCGGACCCGTCGAGCGCAGGCACCTCGACGTTGCTCCGTCCGGTGCCGTCGCGGCCGAGCGTCACCGGGAGCGTCTGCGTCGGCGGCAGGTGCGCGGTGCCGCCCTCCTCGTCGTTGTTCTGCGGGCGCAAACCCTCGACGATCAGGTCGCCGCCGAACGTGAACTTGTCATAGCCCTCCGGGGTTGCCGCGTGCGGAAACCAGCCGACGCGCACGTCGACGGGCAGGTTGGCCGCGCCGCCGCCCGACAGGTAGCCGACATACAGGTCGAGCGGCAGCGCGCGCGGCCGCACCGCCGCCGCCTTTGGACCCGTCACCGTCGCGCGCATCGTCGGCAGCTTGTATTCGTCGACCCGGAACGACTGGTCGCACTCGACCTGGCGCTTGTCGGGCGTGATCACCGACAGGTCATAGTCGCCCAGCGGCGCGCCCGCGGGTGCAGTCCAGCTCGTCTCGCCGCTGCCGTGGGCGATCGTGAGCGGCAGATCGAACTGCGTGTCCGACCCGCGATGCGAGAGGCGCAGCGTGCCCGTGAACCCGGCGGGGATCGAGAAGCCGCCGCCATCGGGCTGGCGGAGCAGGTGCTTCATGTGCACCGTCTCGCCCTGCCGGACCAGCGCGCGGTCGAACACGGTGTGCATCGCCGCACCGCGCGCCTCATAGCCATAGGGCAGCTCGAAGTCGGTGGGTGCGATGCCCTCGCCCCACGCGGTCAGCGTGAAGCTCATGTCGTCGCGCGCACGGGCGGACACCATCAGCGGGTGCGCGCCCGAGTCCTCCTCATCCTCGCCGCCACAGCCGCCATAGGTCTGCGGTTGCGGCAGCCCCCTGGGGATGAACACGCCGCCACTTCGATCGGTGACGCCGTGCGCGAGCAGCCGCCCGGTGCAGCTGTCGGTGACCTGCACCTCGGCGTTGCCGACCGGCTTGCCGGTATCGAGCGCGGTGACCCAGGCGAGGCTGCGCTCGCGACCCCATTCGAAATGCACCGACAGGTTGGTCACGAGCGCGGCGGTGGCGACATAGCGCGCCGCATCGCGGCCTAGGAGTGCGCGGCCGAGGATCGGACTCGCCAGCTCGACGACGTAGAATCCCGGCTTGCCGAGCGGGATGCCGACCACCTCGAAGTCGCGCCCCTTGCCCGGCAGCGCGAGGCTGAGCGGTGCGCCCGTGCCGCCGCGCAGCACGGGGGTGTCCCGGGTATGATTGACCGTCACCTTTGCGCGCCCGCGCTTCTCGTCGCGGAAGTCTGCCTTGTCCGCCGCCGTCAGCTTGCGAAGCCACGCTGCGACCTCGCCGTCCGCCCCGCCGACCCGCAGCGCCTGGCCGCCGACGGCGAGGTTGCGCCCCTGCAGCGCGGGCTCGACGTTACGGACGGTGACCGGCAGCACGCCGCCCTCCGCCGCCTCGACGATGCCGAAGGTCCCGGCAAACTTGACCAGCGGCGGGGCTTGGTCGAAGCGGATGTCGAGCGGGAAGCGCGCGGCGTTGGTAAGCGCGCGGCCGCTCTCGTCCTTGATCCCGGCGGGCAGCTCGATGCTCGCATCGGTCGCGAAGGGCAGCGGGGCGGCGAACGTCGCCGCCTCGACCGTGGGGCGCTTCAGCTCGTCCTTGCTGAACGTGGGCGCGAGGCGGCGGCCGTCCGCCAGCCTGATCCGCACCGCTTGCGCGGTCGCGAGCGGCACCGGCGCGGTGAAGCGGACATATGCCTTTTCGACCGGATTGCAGCCGGCCGCGACGTTGACGCGCGTGCACTCGAACCGCGCCTCGAACGCCTTGCGAACGGTAAAGTCGAACCGCTGGTCCGCGCCGGCCCGCTTGCCGCCCGCGCCGGTCACGCCCGCGCCCCACACCAGCGCCATCTCGCGCCCCGGCGGCAGCGGACGGCGGCATCTGAGCGCGGTGACCCCTGAGAGGGAACGCTGGCGGAGCGCCGGGTCGGCCGGGAGCTTGGCGGGCAGCCCCGCGCTGTCGAGAAAGCTCCGCACCTCCCACCGGTCGGTGCCCATCGCGGACAGGAGGCGCGCGGGCAGGTCCGCGCCCAGCACCTCGACCGCGATCTTCTCGCCCACCCCGTCGACCGCGCAATAGGCATCGGCGGCGACGGAAGCGCGGTCCGGGGCCTGGTTGGCGGCGACGAGGAACACCTGGTCCTCCTCGATCGCGTTTCCGTCCGTCGCGGGCAGCACGGCGCGCGCGCGGGGGCCGCCCGCGTCGACGGTGAAGTGGGTTTGCCCGCTGACCGCCTCGCCGCTCGCACTCTTGACGCCGTCACGCAGGGTGAACGCGCACGACGCGCCGCCCGGCAGCGGATGCGCGAACTCGTATACGAAGGTCTGCTGGTCGACCCAGCGGCCCTGTCCGCCCACGCTGCATTGTTCGGTGAAGGGATCGGCCGCGCGCGGATCGCCCAGCGCCACCATCGCGCGGCTGAACCGCACGGTGAACCGCTCGATCGAGCCGTCGCCGACACCGGGGATCGCGGCGACAACTTGCGGCCGATCATCCCCCCACGCCGCGAGCGGCGCGAATGCGAAAGCCAGCAACGCCGCACGCCACCCGAATCGCATCGTCCCCTCCCCTGCCTCATTAAGAGCGAGAATCGCGAGGGGCACAAGCTGTCGGGCATTGCACCTTGAATATTGCACCGCGACAAGGTGTCCGCCGAATCAGGGGGCTGGCGGCATGGACGGGGTGGCTTGGCTGATCGACACGTGGCTGCGCGAGCTGTTGCTGTTCGCGGGCGTCGGCATCCTGATCGGCGGCGTCGACGACCTCGCGGTTGATGCCGTCTTCGCGGTGTGGCGCGGCTGGGCGCTGCTGACCGGCGGCACGCGCCCCTGTGTCGACGACCTGCCTGCGCGCTCGCCGCTGGGC
>CAXSEO010000005.1:0-19722 GCA_964235525.1 uncultured Sphingomonas sp.
CCAGCGCCGCCTAACCGAGCAGCACCGTCACCAGCGCCCACGCCCAGCCCGGCACCCCCCCCCCACGCAACCGCCACCACCCGACTATTCCCACGGCGGCGAGCATCGCGCCCGCCATCTGCGCGTCCTTGAGCACCGCCGCCTGCCAGCCGAGGAAGGGTGGCCAGACCCCGACCAGCAAGCCCGCCGCCGCCGCGCGCCGGCGCGCGATCTCCGCCAGCGCCGCCGCGACCAGTCCCAGGCCGAGCCAGTACAGCGTCATCTGCCCCGCGAACATCGGGCCCGCGCCGCCACCAACGGTCGCGCGCAGCACCGCCCAAAGCCTCGCCATCACGGGCGGGTGCCAGTCGTTATATTCGCCCGACACCACTTCAGCGTATTGCGCCACGGTGTCGTACAGCGCGAATCCGGGCCAGAACAGCAACAGCGATCCGACCCCGCAGGCGATCCCCGCGGCCCCGGCGCGCCGTCCGGCGACGGTCATTATGAGTCCGGCCCCATAAGAACATGGTGGCGCCTGCCGGTCGCCGTTGTCAAAGCGACGCTGACGCGTGAGCGCTCTTCAGCGGCCGGTGTGGAAGCGGTAGACAATCAGGTTGCAGTAGCCCTGCCCCGGCACCAGCCGCGCGGAGCCGAACGCGGGGTGGTTGGGCGTGTCGGGGAAAAGCTGCGGCTCAAGGACGATCGCGTCGCCCTCGCGATACAACCTGCCGGCCTTGCCGTGACTGGTCGCGTCGAGAAAGTTGCCTGAGTAGAATTGCAGCCCGGGCTGGTTGGAGAGCAACTCGAACCCGCGCCCCGACACCGGCTCCTCGACCCGCGCCATCAGGTGCAGGTCGGGCGTGACGTGATCGCCGATGATCCAGTTGTGGTCATAGCCGCGCCCGAACACGATCTGCTGGTCGCTCGCGTCGCGCACGCGCTCGCCGACCGGGTGGGCGGTGCGGAAGTCGAATGGCGTGCCCGGGACCGGCCTGCGCTCGCCGGTCGGGATCGCGCCTGCGTCGGTTGGCAGGAACGTCTCGGCCGGGATAGTGACGAGGTGCCCCATCGCGCCTGTCGCCGCGCCCTCGCCCGCCAGATTCCAGTAACTGTGGTTGGTGATGTTCGCGATCGTCGCGCGGTCGGTGGTGGCGCGATACTCGATGGAAAGCTGGTCCTGCTCGTCGAGGCTGTAGGTCGCGTCGACCGTCAGCGTGCCGGGATAGCCCTGGTCGCCGTCATCGCTGACATAGCGCATCGTCGCCGACGCGGTCGGGCCGGAGGTCACCGACGTCACAGTCCACAGCACCTTGTCGAACCCGACCAATCCCCCGTGAAGCGCGTTCTCACCGTTGTTGACCGGCGTCTGATACGCGCGGCCGTCGAGCGTGAAGCGGCCTTTCGCGATGCGGTTCGCGAACCGGCCGACCGTCGCGCCGAAATATTGCGGTTTGGCGAGGTATTCCTCGATCGTCGCATAACCCAGCGCGACGTCAGCCACGCGACCGTTACGAGCGGGCAGCATTACCGACTGGACCGCCGCGCCATAGCTGATCAGCGTCGCCGACATGCCATGCCCGTTCGACAAGGTTACCGCCGCCACGTCGCGCCCGTCAGGTAGCTGGCCGAATGCGGTTCGCTTCGCCGTTGCCGTCATCGCGCCCACCAACCTTCCTCGTCATGCTCGCCAAGCCGGGGCGAGGGGCGCGTGGTCCCCACCCGCTCGCCGTCGAGCACGATCGGCGCGGCGAGCCCCGGGATCGCGTTGCCGTCCGCGTCCGTCAGCGCGAGGCGCAGCCCGCGCTCGATCACCTGCGGGTCGGCGAACACCTGGTCGACCCGGTTGACCGGCCCAACGGGGACGCCCTCCGCCTCCAGTGCCGCGAACAGCGCGGCGGTGGAGTGCCGCACCGTCAGCGCGGTGACGAGCGGAAGCAGCGTCGCGCGGCGCTCCACCCGCGCGGGGTTGGTCGCGAAACGCGGGTCGGCGGCCAGCTCGGGCGCGCCCAGCACCGCGCATAGCCGCGCGAACTGCCGGTCGTTGCCGACCGCGACGATCAGGTCGCCGTCGCTGGTCGGGAAGCTTTGGTATGGCGCGAGGTTGGCGTGACCGTTGCCCATCCGCCCGGGCACACGCCCGCCCGCCATCCAGTTCAGCGCCTGATTACCGAGCACCGCCACCCCGGTGTCGAGCAGCGCCATGTCGATCGTCGCTCCCTCTCCGGTCGCGTTCCGCCGGTGCAGCGCCGCGAGGATGGCAGTCGCGGCATAGACGCCCGTGAACAGGTCGGCGATGGCCACGCCCGATTTTTGCGGCGGGCCGTCGGGCTCGCCGGTGATCGACATCAGCCCGGCGATGCCCTGGACGATGAAGTCGTACCCCGCGCGGTGCGCGTCCGGGCCGGTCTGGCCGAAGCCGGTGATCGAACAGTAGATCAGGCGCGGGTTGAGCGCGCGCAGGCTGGCGGCGTCGAGCGCGTAGCGCGCGAGTCCGCCGACCTTGTAATTCTCGACCACCACGTCCGCCTCGGCCGCGAGCGCGCGCACCCGCGCCTGTCCCTCGGGCGTCGACAGGTCGATCGCGAGGCCGCGCTTGCCCCGGTTGCAGCTGTGGAAATATGCCGCGCCGAGGTTCTCGCCGTCCGCGGCGCGGACGAACGGCGGCCCCCAATGGCGCGTGTCGTCGCCCTCCCCCGGCCGTTCCACCTTGAGGACGTCCGCGCCCAGATCGGCGAGCAATTGCCCCGCCCACGGCCCGGCGAGGATGCGCGCGAGCTCCAGCACGCGCACGCCGGCGAGCGGCGCGGCGCTCACTTCGCGCGCTGGCCCTGGAACGTCAGCAGCGCCGCCACGAGCGCCGGATCGTCGGTCGCCGGGTAAGGCGCATGATAGGCCTCGCGCATCTTCTTCACCTCCGCCGCCCACGCCTCGGGCGAGAGGCGCGACTGGGTGCGGATCAGCTCGGCGGAGTGGCAGGCGGTGCAGGTAGTCGTCAGCGTCTCGCCCGCCGCGCTCGCCGGGAACGCGGCGTGTTCCTCGGGCAGGGTAATCGCGGTCGACACCAGCGATACCTCGGCCATGAGTGGATGCACCGGCGCACGCGCCTGCCGCGTCACCGCGAATAGCACGGCCGCGAGCAGCAGCACCGCCATCGCGGACAGCATGAGCGCTGGCCGGGTCATGCCGCCCTCAGCGCGATCGACTCGGCCGGGCTGCGCGCATAGCCCGACGGGTTCCACGCCGTCGTCATCGCCTGCCGCTCGCCGTGCGCGTTGGTGCAGCGGACCCATAGCCGATAACCGCCCGGCTTGAGCCCCGGCAACGTCGCTTGCCACAGCCGGAAGCCGTACCGCCCCTCGTCCGGGCCGAGCGGCGCGGCGTGCCAGCTGTTGCCGCCGTCCATCGACAGCTCCACCCGCACCACCGCCGCCGCGCCGCCCATCGCCAACCCGCGCACGAACAGCGGTGCATGCGCTTCGACCCGGGCACCATCAGCGACGTTGGTCACGAACGCGCGCGGATGCATCCGGTTGATCGGCACGGTCGGGAAGTCCTTCGCACCCGGCCGCACGCCGCCGTCGGAGGTCGCCGGGATGCGGTACGCCTTGGCCATCCAGTAGCCGGTGTCGGGGGCGCTCAGCACCTCCAGCCGGTCGAGCGCCTTGACCCAATAGGTCGAGTACCAGCCCGGCACGACCAGCCGCAGCGGAAAGCCGTTGAGCATCGGCAGTGGCTCGCCGTTCATGCCCCAGGCGATCATCACCTCGCCGTCGCGCGCATGGTCCATCGCCAGCGACTTGGCGAACCAGGGCGCGCCGGTCGCGGGCGGACGGTCGAGGCCCGAGGCGCGCACCTCGGCCGCGCCGCGCGCCACGCCAGCGCGGTCGAGCACGTCGCGCAGGCGCACGCCTGTCCAGCGCGCGTTGCCGATCGCGCCCTCGCCCCATTGCGCGCCGGGGACGCGCGGGGTGAACAGCCCGCGCGCGTTGCCCGAACACTGGTTGACCGCCGCCAGCTCGATGCGCGGCATCGCCTGCAGCTCGGCGAGCGACAGCGCGATCGGTCGTTGCACCGCCCCGGTGATGTGCAGGCGGAACGTCGCCACGTCGACGCTCGTCGGGATGTCGGCATAATGCCAGCGCACGAAGAAGCGGTCGTTGGGGGTGAACACCCGCCCGTCGAACGCCTCCAGTGGCGTCTCGAGCAACGGCGCGCGGGTGCGTTGCAGGATCATTCCCCGCTTGCCCGGGAACGCGTCGGTCAGCGCGCGCCGTCCGCCCCCGCCCGGCAGGCGCAGGTCGACGCCCTCCCCCAACGCTGTCCCCGCCCAGCCCAGCGCGCCCAACGCCAGCGCCGCGCGGCGACTCAGCTCATTGGCCACGGCTTCACGCATCGCGCGCAACCAAGGGAGCGAACCGCGCCACCTGTCGCCCGACCAGCGCCAGTTGCTCCACCACCGCCGGGTCGCTCGCGCCGCCCTCGCCATCGAATTTCGTCACCGCCGAGTTGATCGCGGCCGCGAATGGCGTCGGCCAGCCGCGCAGCGCGTGGACGATCGAGCGCAGCGCGGCGATCGTCGAGCCAGTCGCCTGCCACCCATAAGCGGTAGTAATCAGCCCGACCGGCATGTCGGCGAGATAGGGCCGCGGGTCGCGCGCGGTCTCTTCCAAGAGGTCGAGCGCGTTCTTGACCACCCCCGAGATGCTGCCGTGATAGCCGGGGCTGGCGATGATAAGGCCCGACGCGGCCCGTACCGCCTCGACGAACGCCTGCTCGTCTTCCGTCCGCGCGTCCGCCTTGGGGTCGTAGAGCGGCAGCCGCGCCATCGCCTCGCCGCCGAACAGCCGCGTGGCGTAGCCCTCGCGCTCTACCGCCGCGAGCGCGATCCGCAGCGCGCGCTCGGTGGAGGACATGCCGCCGATCGTGCCGCCGATGCCGACGATGAGCGGCTGGGTCGAGCTGGACGTCGTCATGGCGCGGGCTTGCCAAAGTCGGCCCGTTCAGGCAACTGACTTAGTCTGGCAATACACGCGAGCGCGCCGGTGAACGAGATACGCCCCGACCAGTTCGCCGACCGCTACCCGGCGTATCACCGCTTCGACCCCGACGCGCGCTCGCCGCTGCCCTCGTTCGACGATTGGCACGACCAGCCGTTCGAGCCCGCGCCGCCACCTCCACGCCGGAGTCGCTGGCGGTGGCTGCCCCGCGCGCTGGCGGGGGCGATCGTGCTGTTCGTGCTCGCGGTCGGCTGGCTTGCGGTCACCGCGCCGCTCTCCAAGTCGCTCCAGCCGCCCACCCCGCCGTCGGTGACGCTGACCGCCAGCGACGGCGTGGCCATAGCGCGGCGCGGCGCGGTGATCGGCGCGCCCGTCGATGCGGCCAAATTGCCCAAGCACATTCCGGAAGCGTTCATCGCCATCGAGGACCGGCGCTTCTACCACCATTGGGGGGTCGACCCGCACGGCATCGCGCGCGCGATGCTCCACAATTTGCGCTCAGGCGGGGTGCGCGAGGGCGGCAGCACGATCACCCAACAGCTCGCGAAGAACGCGTTCCTCGACGCCGACCGCACCGCCGGACGCAAGCTGCGCGAGATGCTGATCGCGTTCTGGCTGGAGGCGTGGCTGTCGAAGGACCAGATCCTGTCGCGCTATCTGTCCAACGTCTATTTCGGCGACAACGTCTATGGGCTGCGCGCGGCGGCGAGGCATTATTTCGGCCGCGCGCCGGAAGCGCTGAGCGTCGGGCAGGCGGCGATGCTCGCGGGGCTGGTCAAGGCACCGTCCAAGCTCGCGCCGACCAGCAACCTCCCGGGCGCGCAGGCGCGCGAGATGGTGGTCGTCTTGGCGATGCACGAGGCAGGGTTCCTGTCGTTGCGCGAGGCGGGCGCGGTGCGGCCGCAGCGGGTGCGCCACGAAGCCGCCGCGCAGCTTCCGAACGGCACCTATTTCGCCGACTGGGTGCTGCCGTCCGCGCGCGACGAGGCGGGCGAGATCAGGACCGAGACGACGGTGAAGACCACGCTCGACCGCCGGCTCCAGCGCGCGGCCGAGCGCGCGGTGCGGGCCGCGGGCCTCCGCCAGGCGCAGGTCGCGCTGGTGGCGATGCGTCCGGACGGGCGGGTGATGGCGATGGTCGGCGGCAAGGACTATGCCGACAGCCCGTTCAATCGCGCGACGCAGGCGCGGCGTCAGCCGGGCTCCACCTTCAAGCTGTTCGTCTATCTCGCCGCGCTGCGGAGCGGGGTGACCCCCGACTCCACCGTCGAGGACGCGCCGGTGACGATCGGCGGGTGGACGCCGCACAACAGCGATCGGCATTATCGGGGGGCGATCACGCTGCGGCAGGCCTTCGCGATCTCCTCCAACGTCGCCGCCGCGCGGCTGACGCAGCGGGTCGGCGTGAAGAACGTCATCCGCGCCGCGCGCGACCTCGGCATCTCGACACCGATCCCGAACGAGGCCTCGATCGCACTCGGCACCTCGACGGGCTCGCTGCTCGAGCTGACCGCGGCCTATGCGGCGGTGGCGAACGGGAGCTACCCGGTGCAGCCGCGCGGGCTGGAGGATATCCAGCAGAAAAGCTGGTATCAAAGCTGGACCAGCCCCGCGCACCGGCTCGACGATCGCACGCGTGGCGAGCTGCTCGACCTGCTCGCCGCGTCCGTCAGCACGGGGACGGGGCGGCAGGCGGCGCTGTCGGTCGACACGTTCGGCAAGACCGGCACGACGCAGGACAATCGCGACGCGCTGTTCCTCGGCTTCGCAAACGGGTTGGTGTGCGGCGTGTGGGTGGGCGACGACGACAACAAGCCCAACCCGGGCCTGTCGGGCGGCGGCGTGCCAGCGCGGGTGTGGCGCGCGTTCATGCAGAGCGCGCTCGGCCTCGCCCCGCGCGTCCGGCCGGAGGCGGTCGCGCCCGCCGACGACGCGATCGACCCCGACGCGCTCGCGCCGTCTGGCAATGCGGCGCTCGGGGTCGAAGGCGACGTGCAGGGGCTGGGGCTCGACCTCCATGTCGGCCGCGACGGCTCGATCACCGTCAACCGCGCGCCCAAGGACGAAGCACCCCCGCCGCCCGCACCGCGCGAGGCTCGCCGACCGCCACAGGATGAGCGCGGGGACGAGCAGTAAGGAAGATCGGCTCTGTTCTGCGTTCGCGCAGAAGGGGTGACGTCGTCGCGCTCGCCGCCTAAGCGCCCCGCCCATGCGCTTCTTCTCCGACAACGCCGCCCCCGCCTGCCCCGCCGTGATCGAGTCGCTCGCCGCCGCCAACGCGCTCGACACCGCCTATGACGGCGACGCCTGGTCGAAGCAGCTCGACGCGCGCTTCTCCGACCTGTTCGAGCGCGAGGTGCGCGCCTTATGGGTGCCGTCGGGCACCGCCGCCAACTGCCTCGCGCTCGCCGCGCTGTGCCCGCCGCACGGCGCGGTCGTGTGCCACCGCGACGCGCACATCCAGAACGACGAAGGCGGCGCGCCCGAATTCTATACCCACGGCGCCAAGCTGCTGCTCGCCGAAGGCCCGGGCGCGAAACTGACGCCCGAAGCGATTCAGACCGTCCTGACCGGCACCCGCGCGGACGTGCATCAGGTGCAGCCGCACGTCGTGTCGATCACCAACGCCACCGAATACGGGCTGGTCTATACGCCGGACGAGGTGGGCGCGATCGGCGAACTGGCGCGGAGCCGCGGGCTCGGGCTCCACATGGACGGTGCGCGCTTAGCCAACGCTGTCGCGCATCTTGGCTGCGCGCCCGCTGACGTGACGTGGCGCGCTGGCGTCGACGCGCTGTCGTTCGGCTTCATCAAGAACGGCGGGATGCTGGCGGAGGCGCTGATCTTTTTCCGCCCCGAGCTGGCGGCGGCGACGTTGTACCGGCGAAAGCGCGCGGGGCTGCTGTTCTCCAAGGGCCGCTACCTCGCCGCGCAGCTACTGGCGATGCTTGACGGCGACGTTTGGCTCTACAACGCGCGCGCGGCGAACGCGGGCGCGGCGTTGCTGGCGGAGGCGGCGGGCGAACGGCTGCTGTTCCCGGTCGAGGCGAACGAGCTGTTCCTGCGCGTGACGGCAGAGGAGGCCGCGGGGCTGCGTCGCCAAGGGTTTGACTTTTACGACTGGGGGCCGGGCGAGGCGCGGCTGGTGATCTCGTGGAACCAGGGGCCAGACGCGATCCGCCCGCTGGCTGACGCGATCCGAGCGCTGTGATCAGCGCACCACCCACCCGCCTCTCCGTCCTCGTCCCCTTCACGATCGTCACGCTGATCTGGGGATCGACCTGGATCATCATCCGCGACCAGCTCGCGGTCGTTCCCGCGACCTGGTCGGTGACGTACCGCTTCGTGCTCGCGGGGAGCGCGATGTGCCTCATCGCGCTGATCCGGCGCGAGCGGTTTCCGCTGTCCGGGCGCGGGCTGGGGTTCGCGGCGCTGACGGGGCTGGCGCAGTTCACCGGCAATTTCAACCTCGTGTACCGGGCGGAGGCGCACATCACTTCCGGGCTGGTCGCGGTGGTGTTCGCGCTGTTGCTGCTGCCCAACGCGGTGTTCGGGCGCATCTTCCTTGGCCAGCGGCTGGGCGCGCAACTGCTCGCCGGATCGGCGGTGGCGATGGTGGGGATCGCGCTGCTGATCCTGCATCAGGCGCGCGCCGACCCGGCGGGGCCGTACGAGGCGCTGCTTGGGCTGGCGTTGACCGCGGGCGCGATCCTGTGCGCGTCCGCCGCCAATGTGCTGCAGGCAAGCGAGACCGCGCGGCGCTACCCGCTGATCGCCACGGTCGGCCTCGGCATGCTGATCGGCGCGGCGGCGGACGCGGTGTTTGCCTGGGCCACCGTCGGGCCGCCAGTGGTCGAGCATCGGCTCGGCTATATCGCGGGCACCGCCTATCTCGCGCTGGCGGCGTCGGCGATCGCGTTCCCGCTTTACTACCGCGTGCTGCGCGCGATCGGGCCCGCCAAGGGGGCGTATTCCAGCGTGATCGTACCGGTGATCGCGATGAGCCTGTCGACGCTGTTCGAGGGCTATCGCTGGTCCGTGCTGGCGGGCGCGGGCGCGGCCTTGACCGGGGTGGGGCTGGCGATCGCCTTGAGCGCGCGCAACCCGGCGCGGTAATCGGGGTAGCGCGGCGCCCAGCCGAGTATGCGCTTCGCCTTAACGTTGGCGACGCGGCGGTTCTCCGCGTAGAACCCGCGCGCCATCGGCGAGAGCTGGTCGAGAGACACGAGCGGCGGCGGGGGTAGGCCGAGCAGGCGGGCGGCATACTCGACCACCTCGTCCTGCGAGCAGGGGTGGTCGTCGGCGAGGTTGTACGCGCCCGGGGGGGCGTCGAACGCGGCCAGCACCCCCGAGACGATGTCGTCGACATGGCAACGGCTGAACACCTGCTCGGCCAGCCCCGTACGGTGCGCCCTTCCCTCGCGCACGCGATCCAGCGGCGAGCGGCCTGGGCCGTAGATGCCGGGCAGCCGCAGCACCCGCGCGCCCCGCGCCAGCCACGCCGCGTCCGCCGCCGCACGCGCGGATCGCCGCCCACTGCCGGTCGGCGCGGTTTCGTCGACCCACGCCCCGCCGGTGTCGCCATAGACGCCGGTGGAGGATAGGTAGACGAGGCGTTTGTCCGCGAGTAGGTCCGCGTACTGGGCCAGCACCGGGTCCGCGTCGCCGTCGGGCGGGACGGAGGAGAGGACGTCGCCCGACCTCGCCAGCGCCGCCGCGATGCCCGCCTCGTCATTGAAGCGCAGCGTGCCGTCCCACCCATCGCGAGTTGTGCCGACCGCTCCGCCCACCGCCGCCGCGACCCGCGCGGCGGTGTAGCCCAGGCCGAAGATGAACAGCGTCATCGCGGGAGCAGATGCGGACAGGCGCAGGTCTCCTGCGCGATCCCAAGCAGCAGAAGGGCGAGTACCGTCGGGACTGGAACTCCAGCGATGGTCCGCAATCCCCCGTCACCCCGGCCTCGTGCCGGGGTCCAACCCGCTCCGCGTGATTGCGTGGCGGGAGCGGGTGTCGGGGGTGCGGCGGATGGGCTGCGGAAGTGGCGCGCGCTCGCCGAACGTAACCACGCGGAGAGGGTTGGACCCCGGAACAGGTCCGGGGTGACGAAGCGGGAGGTGTGCACGTCGGTAACCTGCCACAGCCCGAGCGTCCGCGACAACGACCATCGGCGGCTCGCGCGGGGTGGAACCGACCCCGCTAACCCCGCTATGGCCCCACCATGCTCGACGCCCTCACCGCCCCCGCCCAGCCTGTCGTCCACCGGCGCGAGGCGTATCGCCCGCCCGAGTGGCTGGTCCCGGAGCTGGCGCTCGACTTTGACCTCGACCCTGCCAGGACGCGGGTGCGCGCGCGGCTGGAGGTGGCCCGCAACGGCGCGCACGCGGAGTCGCTGCGGTTGGACGGGGCGGGGCAACAGCCGCTCGCGGTGCTGGTCGACGGGGTCGCGATCAACGACTGGCATCTTGACGGCGAGCAGCTCGTCATCCCGCTGTCAGGCGACGCGCACATTGTCGAGACCGAGGTTGAGATCGCGCCCGACCGCAACACCCAGTTGATGGGGCTCTACGCCTCGGGCGGGAACCTCTGCACTCAATGCGAGGCGGAGGGGTTTCGCCGCATCACCTTTTTCCCCGACCGGCCCGACGTGCTCAGCCGCTATACCGTCCGCATGACCGCCGACGCCAGGCGCTTCCCGGTGCTGCTGTCGAACGGCGACCCGATCGCGTCGGGTGACGCAGGCGAAGGCCGCCACTGGGCCGAATGGCGCGATCCCTATCCCAAGCCCTCCTACCTGTTCGCACTGGTAGCGGGCGATCTCGCCGCCAACCGCTCGACGTTCGTGACCGCCTCGGGACGCACCGTGGAGCTCGCGATTTGGGTGCGCGAAGCGGACCTGGCCAAGACCGCGCACGCGCTCCACGCGCTCAAACTGGCGATGGCGTGGGACGAGCGCGTCTATGGCCGCGAGTACGACCTCGATGTGTTCAGCATCGTCGCGGTGGACGATTTCAACTTCGGCGCGATGGAGAACAAGGGGCTCAACATCTTCAACAGCCGCTACGTGCTCGCCGACCCGCATACCGCGACCGATTACGACTATGACGCGATCGCGACCGTCGTCGCGCATGAGTATTTCCACAACTGGTCGGGGGACCGCGTCACCTGCCGCGACTGGTTCCAGCTGAGCCTCAAGGAAGGCTTCACCGTCTATCGTGACCAGTGCTTCTCCGCCGACCACGGCTCGGCGGCGGTCAAGCGGATCGAGGACGTGCGGACCTTGCGCGCGGCGCAGTTCCCCGAGGACGCGGGGCCGCTCGCGCACCCGATCCGGCCGGACTCCTATCAGGAGATCAGCAACTTCTACACCGCCACCGTCTACAACAAAGGCGCGGAGGTGGTCCGCATGATCGCCACGATCGTGGGCGAAGCGGCGTTCCGCGCCGGGTGCGACCTCTACTTCCACCGCTTCGACGGCACGGCCGCGACCTGCGAGGATTTCGTTGCCTGTATGGAGGAGGCGGGCGGCGTCGACCTTGCCCGCTTCCGCCGCTGGTACGCGCAGGCGGGGACGCCGCGCGTGTCGGCGGAGGTGGAGCATGAGCCAGGCGGTGGGCGCGCGACGGTGAAGCTGGCGCAGCGCACCCCGCCGACCCCGGGTCAGCCCGACAAGCAGCCGCTGGTCTTGCCGCTGCGGATGAAGCTGTTCGGCGCGGAAACGGGGCATGCGCTCACCGACGAGCGGCTGGTGCTGTTCGAGGACGGCGAGGCGGAGGTGGTCTTTGAGGCCGTGACCGAGCGGCCGGTGCTGTCGATCAACCGCGGCTTCTCCGCGCCGGTGATCATCGAGAGCGACCGGCCCGCCGCCGACCTCGCCTTTCTGTCCGCGCACGACGACGACCCGGTTGCGCGCTACGAGGCGATTCAGCAGCTGATGCTCGACACGCTGGTCGCGGGCGCGGTCGAGGGTCGCGCGGACCATGAGGCGGTGATCCGCGCGGTCGGCCGGACGCTCGCCGACCGCAATCTCGACCCGGCGTTCGTCGCGGAGGCGGTGCTGCTGCCGTCCGAGGCGTTCGTCGGCGATCAGATGGCGACCGTCGACCCGGACGCGATCTTCCGCGCGCGCGAAGCGTTGCGCCGCGATCTCGGGCGGCGGCTCGACGCGCAGTGGCGCGTGACGCTGGAGGCGTCGCCGTCGGGCGCGTACGAATACACCCCTGCCGCCAAGGGTCGTCGCCGCCTCGCCAACGTCGCGCTCGGCCTGGTCGCGGCAAGCGGGGCGGCGGATGCGCCCGCGCTCGCCTTTGCCCGCTTCGAGCAGGCCACCAACATGACCGACCGGCAGGCGGCGCTGGCGACGCTGGCCAATGGCGACGCGGCGCAGCGCGAGGCGGCGCTCGACGGCTTCCACCACCGCTATCGCGACAACCCGCTGGTGCTCGACAAATGGTTCCAGACGCAGGCGCTGTCGACGCGCGACGACACCGCGAAGGTTGTGGCGGCGTTGGCGGGGCATCCCGACTTTACGCTCGCCAACCCCAACCGCGCGCGCTCCCTGATCGGCGCGTTCTCGGCCAACCAGCGCGCGTTCCACCTCGCGGGCGGCGCGGGCTATCGCTTCCTCGCCGACCAGCTGATCGCGCTCGACCGGCTCAATCCGCAGACCGCCGCCAAGCTGCTCCCCCCGCTCGCGCGCTGGCGACGGTTCGACACCGGACGCTCGGCGCTGATGCGCGCGGCGCTGGAACGGATCATACTCACCTCGGGTTTGTCGAGGGACCTGTTCGAACAGGCGTCCAAGAGCCTGGAAGGATAGGAAGTGCGGTGCCAGGCGGTGTTCTTCGACCTCGACGGAACGCTGGTCGACAGCAACGGCTTCCATGTCGACGCTTGGCGGGAGGCGTTCGCGGAAGCCGGGCATGACTTCGCTCGCGAGGTGATCGCGGGGCAGATCGGCAAGGGCGCGGACAATCTCGTCCCGGCGCTGATCCCCGGCGCCGACCCGCGCACCGTCAGTAAGCTGGGCGACCGGCACGGCGCGATCTTCAAGGATCGCTATCTGGCGCAGGTCCGTGCATTTCCGCAGGCGCGCGAGCTGGTGGTGCGGGTGCATGAGAGCGGGCGCAAGGTAGTGCTCGCCTCCTCCGCGAGCCAGGTGGAGCTCGATCACTATGTAAAGATGCTCGACCTCAAGGGGCTGATCGACGCGGACACCACGATCGACGACGTACCGCATTCGAAGCCCGCGCCCGACATCTTCGTCGTCGCGCAGGAGAAGATCGCGCCAATGGCGGCGGACGCGATCGTGGTGATCGGCGACACGCCGTACGACATGGACCCCGCCCGCTATTGCGGCATGGTCCCGGTCGCGGTGCGCTCGGGTGGGTTCGACGACGCCGGTCTGCGCGAAGCGGGCGCGGTGGCGGTGTATGATGACGCGGCGGCGTTGCTGGCGGAACTCGCGGAAAGCGTGATCGCGGGGTGAGGCGCGTGCGCTAAGCCCAGAGCCGGATATCATGTTCCCCGGCGAAGGCCGGGGCCCAGCTACGAGACGCTGGCGAGGATTTGCTTCCGCCACCATCGGCCAGCGTGACTGGGCCCCGGCCTTCGCCGGGGAACTACTGCGGTTCAGGGGTCAACATTGCCAAGCCGCCCGCTCAGAAGTCCACATCATCATAGTGGCTCGGCGGGGTCAGCACTTCCATCCGCTCGCTCAGCAGCGGGCGGAAGCTCGGGCGGCTCTTGAGCCCACGGTACCAGCGCGCGGTCTGCTCGTGGCTCTTCCAGTCGATGCCGCCGAGATAATCCGCCACCGAGATTTGCGCGGCCGCCGTCAGGTCCGCCAGACTCAGCGTCGCGCCACCCAGCCAGTTGCGGTGGTCGAGCAGGTAATCGGTGTAATCGAGGTGACCGATCGCCGCCTTCATCGCCTCGCGCAGCCCCTTGGCGTCGGGCGAGGCGCGGTGCGCGAGCCGCTTCACCATCCGCTCGTGGAGCAGCGGCCCGGTCACGTCGCGGAAGAACTGCGTGTCGAACCAGGCGACCAGCCGCCGCACCTCCGCGCGGTTGACGGCGGTGCCGTTGATCGCCGCCGCCTTGTCGACCGTCTCCTCCAGATATTCGCAGATCGCCATCGAGTCGATCAGCAGGATGTTGCGGGTCGCGTCGACCAGCACCGGCGTCTGCCCGGCGGGGTTCATGTCGAGGAACTCGTCGCGCCGCAGCCAAGGCGACTCGCGCACCAGCTCGTAGCCGACACCTTTCTCGCCCATCAGCAGCCGCACCTTGCGGGAGAAGGGGCAGAGGGGGAATTGGTAAAGCTGCCACATGCCGACCGCTTAACGCCAAGCCCCGCGCAGGGTGAAGGCTTCAGCACGATCGAGGCTATTTTCTGAACCGGCGGTTCGCGTTATAGAAAGGCATGGGTATCAACATCAAACACGACGAGTATGAACGGCTGGTCCGGCAACTGGCGCACCATCGCGGCTCCAGCCTCACCGACGCAATTGGTGTCGCTGTCCGCCATGAGCTGGAGCGCAACGGGGTACTACCGGCACCTGAGACGTGGATCGAGCGCGTCAGGCAGGCTCAGGCCATCGCCCGATCGGCACCGGTGCTGGATGATCGCTCCCCCGACGAGATCATCGGTTATGACGAGCATGGCGCACCGGCGTGATCGCGCTCGATACCTCCGCGCTGGTCGCCATCGCGCTGGGGGAAGCGGACTGCGAGACGTTCGAGGAGCGCTTACTGACCGACCGGAACGTCGCGCTCGGTTGCGCAACACTATTAGAGACCAGGCTAGTCTTGACGGGCCGGTTGGGTGCCACCGACGCAACCGCCATCTTGACCTTGCTTGTCGATCCCTCGTGGTACCTTGTCCCGTTCGACTTCGCCCACATCGCCGCCGCGACCGATGCGATGCAACGTTACGGTAAAGGACGTCATCCCGCCGCGCTCAACTTCGGCGATTGTATGGCCTATGCGGTGGCCAAGGTCGCCGATTGCCCGCTGCTCTATAAGGGCGACGACTTCGCCCAGACGGACATCCACTCCGCGCTGTAGCTACGCCGCCGCGACCGCGACCTCGTCCTGCACGGTCAGCGGGTGCGGCAGGCGTGAGAGCATCTCGCGCGGCACCACCTGCCAGAACGCGCGCGCGGCTCGGACCCAGTCGTCGAGGATGGCGCGGCTCCAGCGGCTGTCGGTCGCCTTCGCGTGGTCGCGGACCAGCTCGTGAAGCACCTCCTCCCAATGCGGGCTTGCCAGCCGCGCCCACGTGATCGTGTCCGGGTTGGCGCGGCGCTCGAAGCTGCCGTCCGGATCGTAGACGAACGCCATCCCGCCGGTCATGCCCGCGCCGAAGTTCTGCCCCACGCCGCCCAGCACCACCGCGACGCCGCCGGTCATGTACTCGCAGCCGTTCGCGCCGCAACCTTCGACGACCACGGTCGCGCCTGAGTTTCTGACCGCGAACCGCTCGCCCGCCTGCCCGGCCGCGAACAGCTTGCCCGCGGTCGCGCCGTACAGCACCGTGTTGCCGATCACCGTGTTGTCCTGGCTGGCGAGCGGCGAGCTCACCGCCGGGCGGACGATGATGGTGCCGCCCGACAACCCCTTGCCGACATAGTCGTTGGCGTCGCCGAACACCTCAAGCGTCACGCCCTTGACGAGGAACGCGCCAAGCGACTGCCCCGCCGAGCCGCGCAGCCGGACGGTAACGTGCCCGTCTGCCAGCTTGTCCATCCCGAACCTGGCCGTGATCTCGCTCGACAGCCGCGTGCCGACCGCGCGGTGGACGTTGCGGACCGAATAGGTGAGCTGCATCTTCTCGCCGCGCGTGAACACGGCCGCGGCGTCGCGGATGATCTGCGCGTCGAGGCTGTCGGGTACCTCGTTGCGGAACGTCGAGAGCGAGAAGCGCCGCTCGGCCTCGGTCGCGTCGACCTTGGCGAGGATCGGGTTCAGGTCGAGGTCGTCGAGATGCTCCGCGCCCCGGCTCACCTGGCGAAGCAGCTCGGTGCGGCCGATCACCTCGTCGAGGCTGCCGATGCCGAGCCGGGCGAGGATATCGCGCACCTCCTCGGCGATGAACGTCATCAGGTTGATGACCTTCTCGGGTGTGCCGGAGAACTTCGCGCGCAGCCGCTCGTCCTGCGTGCAGATACCGACGGGGCAGGTGTTGCTGTGGCATTGCCGCACCATGATGCAGCCCATCGCGACTAGGCTGAGCGTGCCGATGCCGAACTCCTCCGCGCCAAGGATCGCGGCGACCACCACGTCGCGCCCGGTCTTGAGCCCACCATCGGCGCGCAGCCGGATGCGGCCGCGCAGGCCGTTGAGGGTCAGCGTCTGGTTGACCTCGGAAAGCCCCATCTCCCACGGGGTGCCCGCATATTTGATGCTCGTCTGCGGGGAAGCGGCGGTGCCGCCGACATGGCCGGAGATGAGAATCACGTCGGCATGGGCTTTCGCGACCCCCGCCGCGACCGTGCCGATCCCGGCGGAGCTGACCAACTTGACGCACACCCGCGCGCGCGGGTTGATTTGTTTGAGGTCGTAGATGAGCTGCGCAAGGTCCTCGATCGAATAGATGTCGTGGTGCGGCGGCGGGCTGATCAGCGTGACGCCCGGTGTCGCGTGGCGGAGCTTGGCGATATATTCGGTGACCTTGAACCCGGGCAGCTGCCCGCCCTCGCCGGGCTTGGCCCCCTGCGCGACCTTGATCTCGATCTCCTCGCAGGCGTTGAGATATTCGGCGGTGACGCCGAACCGGCCCGACGCGATCTGCTTGATCACCGAGTTGGCGTTGTCGCCATTCTCATAGGGCTGGTAACGGCGCGAGTCCTCGCCGCCCTCCCCCGACACCGCCTTTGCACCAATGCGGTTCATCGCGATCGCGAGCGTCTCGTGCGCCTCCGGCGACAGCGCGCCGAGGCTCATGCCCGGCGTGACAAAGCGCTTCCTGATCTCGGTGATCGCCTCGACCTGATCGATCGGTAGCGGGTCGGCGGGGAAGTTGAACTGGAGCAGGTCGCGCAGGTACACCGGCGGCAGGTCGGCGACGCCACGGCTGAACTGGAGGTACTGCGTATAGCTGTCGGTCGCGACGCTGGTCTGGAGCAGGTGCATCAGCTGGGCGGAGTAAGCATGCGCTTCGCCGCCGTGGCGCTGGCGATAGAAGCCGCCGACCGGCAGCGTCGCCACGCCGGCATCGAACGCCGCCTCGTGGCGCTCGACCGCGTTGAGGTGGAGCGAGGCATAGCCCTCGCCGCTGATCTTGGCGGGCATGCCAGGGAACAGGTCGTTGACCAGCGCGCGGCTCAAGCCCACCGCCTCAAAATTATAGCCGCCGCGGTACGAGGAGATCACCGCGATCCCCATCTTGCTCAGGATCTTGAGCAGCCCTTCCTCGATCGCGCTGCGGTGACGTCGCAGCGCCTCGTCCAGCGACAGGTCGCCCCACAGCCCGCGCGTGTGCCGGTCGACGATCGCCGCCTCGGCCAGATAGGCGTTCATCGTGGTCGCGCCGACGCCGATCAGCACCGCGTAATAATGCGTGTCGAGGCACTCGGCGGTGCGCACGTTGATGCTGGCATAGGAGCGCAGGCCTCGCCGGACAAGGTGGGTGTGGACGGCGGCGGCGGCGAGCACGCCGGGGATCGCCACCTTGTCCTCGCCGACGTCCTCGTCGGTCAGGAACAGCTCGCTCTGGCCGCGCCTGACGGCCTGTTCGGCCTCGTCGCGGATGCGCGCGATCGCGGCGCGCAGGTCCGCCGGGCCGCCGCCGGGCGCGAAGGTGCAGTCGATCCCGGCCGCCTGTACGCCGAAATGCGCGCGGAGCCGGTTCCAGTCCGCGCCCGTCAGCACCGGCGAGTCGAGCACCAGCACCCGCTCGCGCGTATCCTGCGTATCGAGAATGTTGGCGAGATTGCCGAACCGGGTCTTGAGCGACATCACGTGACGTTCGCGCAAGGAGTCGATTGGCGGGTTGGTCACCTGGCTGAAGTTCTGGCGGAAGAACTGGCTGATCAGCCGCGGTTTGTCGGAGATCACCGCGAGCGGGGTGTCGTCGCCCATCGAGCCGACCGCTTCCTTGCCCGCCTCCACCATCGGTGACAGGATCAGCTCCATGTCCTCCATAGTCTGCCCGGCCGCGACCTGCCGACGGGTCAGCTCGGCACGGGTGAAGCGGACAGGTTCGACGTCGGTACCCGGCAGGTCGGCAACAGTCAGGAACTCACCAATCATCCCCGCATAGTCATGCTCGCCCGCGATCCGGTCCTTGACCGCGCGGTCTTCGAGCACGACCCCCTCGACCAGGTCGACCGCGATCATCTGCCCCGGGCCGAGCCGGCCCTTGGCGACCACGGTCGACTCCGGCACCGGCACCATCCCCGACTCCGAGCCGACGATCAGCAGCCCGTCATTGGTGCGCGTGTAGCGCAAGGGCCGCAGCGCGTTGCGGTCCATCCCCGCCACCGCCCAGCGCCCGTCGGTCATCGCCAGCGCGGCCGGGCCGTCCCACGGCTCCATGACGCTGGCAAGATAGCGGTACATCGCCGCGTGCGCGGGCGGGGTGTCGCCCCCATCGACCAGCGACTCGGGCACCAGCATCAGCTTCGCCGTCGGCGCGTCGCGGCCCGAGCGGCAGATCGCCTCGAACACCGCATCGAGCGCGGCGGTGTCGCTCGCCCCCGCCGGGATCACCGGCTTGATGTCCTCCGAATGCTCGCCGAACGCGATGCTCGCCATGCGGATCTCGTGGCTCAGCATCCAGTTCTTGTTGCCGCGGATGGTGTTGATCTCGCCGTTGTGCGCAAGGCAGCGGAACGGCTGCGCCAGCCACCATTGCGGGAAAGTGTTGGTCGAATAGCGCTGGTGGAAGATCGCCACCCGGCTCTCGAACCGCTGGTCCTGCAGATCGGGGTAGAACACCGACAGGCTCTCGGCGAGGAACAGCCCCTTGTAGACGATCGACCGGCACGACAGCGAACAGATGTAGAAGCCGCTGATCTGCGCGGCGATCACCCGCTTTTCGATCCGCCGGCGGACGAGATAGAGCGTCTTCTCGAACTCGGCCTGGTCCACCTCGTCCGGGGTGGGCCCGGAGATCATGATCTGCTCGATCTCGGGGCGCGTCGTCTGCGCCTTGAGGCCGATCCCCGACACGTCGACCGGCACCTGTCGCCAGCCATAGATGGTGTACCCCGCCTCGATGATCGCGCTCTCGACCAGCGTGCGGCAGGTTTCCTGCGCCTGTAGGTCGGTGCGGGGGAGGAAGATCATGCCGACCGCCAGCCGGCGCGGGCGCGGTTTGTGCCCGGAGGCGGCAATCGCGTCGTCGAAGAAGCGCACCGGCAGGTCGAGGTGCAGCCCCGCGCCGTCGCCGGTCTTGCCATCCGCGTCGACCGCGCCGCGATGCCACACCGCCTTCAGCGCGTCGATCGCGGACTGGACCACGCGCCGCGACGGCTTGCCGTCGGTCGCGGCGACGAGGCCCACGCCGCACGCGTCTGACTCGAACTCGGGACGGTACATGCCGTCGCGGGCGAGGCGGAGGCGTTCAGTGTCGGGATCACAAACTGCCATTAAGCAATCCTTCCCGCTCAACAAAGGCCTCGATAGCGTCTGCGGTGTCGAACAAGGTCGCGCATTTCTCCCAGGCCGCGTTGACCTGCGCGGCCTGCTTGCTCGGGTTTAACGGGTACTCGTGCGCCAGCTCGTTGCGTACTCGAACCGC
>CAXSEO010000006.1:0-19655 GCA_964235525.1 uncultured Sphingomonas sp.
CCCGCCGACGACCATCAGCCCAAAGGCGAGGTTCGGCGTGCTCGGCAGCACCGTCACCGCCCCCGGCTGGTGCGCGGTGACCCGCGCGATCCACAGCAGGAATGCGATCGACTTGCCCGCCGCCCACCAGGCGGGCGCGCCGAGGCCGACGCCGTCCATCACCAGCGCCAAGGCCTCGGCGGGCATGATCACGAATGTCGACAGCGGGATCGCGACGATGTTCGCGAACGCGCCGTACAGCCCCGCGCGGTGGAAGTGCCACACAGCGATCGGCATCAGCGCCAGCTCGACCAGCAGCCCGGTCGCGACCAGCGACACCAGCTCACGCACGAGCTTGCGCCACCAGCTCTCGTCGCGTTTCATAAACGATGCCCGCACCCGCGGGTGCTGGTTGAACGCGACGATCGACGCCACCGCCGCGAATGACAGCTGAAAACTAGGCCCCGCCAGCGCCTCGGGCCACAGCAGCAGCACTACCGTCGCTCCGGCCGCGACCAGCCGCAGCGTCACCGCCTCGCGCCCCAGCGCCAGCGCGGCGAGCACCAGCAGCGCGGCGACGCACGATCGCACCGTCGGCACCTCCGCCCCGCTCAGCAGTGTATGACCGATCGCCGCCGCCGCCCCGACCCCTGCGGCGACCATCGGCAGCCGGAACCGGAGCGCGAGCGGCGGAAACAGTGCCAGCAGGCGCAGCACCACCAGCATCGTCGCCGCCACCGCCGCCGTGATGTGGAGGCCGCTGATCGAGAGCAGATGCGCGAGCCCCGCCCGCCGCATCGCGTCCGAGTCCGCCATCGAGATCGCGCCCACATCGCCGGTGACGAACGCCGCCGCGACCCCGCCGTCGCTGCCCGGCAGCTGCGCCTCGATATGACGGGTGAGCGTGGCGCGCAGCCCGTCCGACCCGTCGGGCACCGCGCGGAGCACCTTGATCGGGGGCGAGGCCCGCCCGGTCGCGCCGAGCCTGTCGAACCACGCAACCTGCGAGAAGTCATACGCGGTCGGCACGCCCGGCGCGTTGGGCGGCATCAACCGCGCGCCGAGCTCCACCGCCGCGCCGACGCCGACTCCGGCGGGCATGTCGGCGGTGGCGACGTTGACGCGCACCACTGGTGGCAACGTCACCCGCGCGCGCGGGTAGCTGCCGGGCGCGGTGTCCGGCTTGTCAGGCAACAGCCTCGTCGGGGTCAGCCGCAACCGGATCAGGTCGCGCGCGGGCACCCCCTCGACCCGGTCCACCCTCGCCTGGAACCGCACGATGGCGGGGCGGGCGAGGATCGGGTGCGCGACCCGCTCCGCACGCCACCAGGCGAGCCCGACGCCGCTCGCCACCGCCGCGCCCGCGACCGCGACGACCAGCCCCGCGCGGCCACCGCGCCAGCACGCCGCCCCCGCGCACGCCACCGCCAGCGCGCCCAGCACGGTCGCCCGCCACTCGTCGGCAGTCGGCAGCGCGAACCACGCGGTGACGCCGATGCCCAGCATCACCGGAAGCCATAGCGGCAGCTGGTCGCGCTCCGCCTCCAGCCACCGCCCAAGCCCGTCCGAGGCGGCAGCGAGCGCGGTTTGAAGCGGCCTGATCCGCATGCTAGGGGCCGCCCCGGCTGCCGTGGCCATCTGGTGTTCAGCTTGGGAGCGAGCGCGCTTGGGCGCAACCGATTCGACCGATCCGCGCGTGGTCACGCGCTTCGCGCCCTCGCCGACCGGCTTTCTCCACATCGGCGGCGCGCGCACCGCGCTGTTCAACTGGCTCTACGCGCGGCATCATGGAGGCCGCTTCCTGTTGCGGATCGAGGACACCGACCGCGCGCGCTCGACCGAGCCCGCAATCGACGCGATCATCGACGGGCTGCGCTGGCTCGGGCTCGACTGGGACGGCGAGACCGTTCACCAATTCGCGCGCGCCGCTCGCCATGCGGAAGTGGCCGATCAGCTGCTCGCGAGCGGCGACGCTTATCGCTGCTATGCGACGCCCGAGGAGTTGGCCGCGTTGCGGGAAAGCCAGCGCGCGGCGGGGCAGCCGATCCGCTATGACGGCCGCTGGCGAGACCGCGCCCCGGGCGATGCGCCCGAGGGCACACCGTTCGTGGTCCGGTTCAAGGCGCCCGAGCAAGGCGCGACCACCATCTCCGATCGCGTGCAGGGCGACGTCACCGTCCAGAACGCGGAGATCGACGACTTCGTGCTGCTCCGCTCGGACGGCACGCCGACCTATATGCTCGCGGTGGTGGTCGATGATCACGACATGGGCGTGACGCACGTCATCCGCGGCGATGATCATCTCAACAACGCGTTCCGCCAGCTGCCCATCTATCGCGCGATGCACTGGCCGGAGCCGATCTACGCGCACATTCCGCTGATCCATGGCAGCGACGGGGCAAAGCTGTCCAAGCGCCACGGCGCGTTGGGCGTCGATGCGTATCGCGACGGGCTCGGCATCTTGCCCGAAGCGCTCGACAACTACCTGCTGCGGCTCGGCTGGGGGCATGGCGACGCGGAGATCATCTCGCGCGAACAGGCGACACAGTGGTTCGACCTGGCGGCGGTCGGCAAAAGCCCTTCGCGGTTCGACCTCAAGAAGCTGGAAAGTCTCAACGGCCATTATTTACGCGAGGCGGACGATGCGCGGCTCGCGGCGCTGGTCGCGCCCCGCCTCGGGCACGCGCTGACCGGCGAGGCGTTCGACCTGCTCACCCGCGCGATGCCGATGCTGAAGGCGCGTGCGGCGAACCTGAACGAGCTGGCGGACGGCGCGGGGTTCCTGTTCGCCGCTCGCCCGCTCCCGATCGCAGAGGATGCCGCGCCGCTGCTCGCCGGCGAGGCGCCCGCGCTGCTGGCGGCGGCGCACGCGGCGCTTGACGCGGTGGAGCGTTGGGATACGGCGCATCTCGATGGTGCGGTGCGGCGAACGGCGGAGAGGGCGGGCGTCAAGCTTGGCCAGGTCGCGCAGCCGCTCCGCGCCGCGCTGACCGGTCGGCGGACGTCGCCCGGGATTTTCGATGTGCTGGAACTGCTCGGGCGCGACGAAAGCCTGGGCCGGATCGCCGACCGCATGGTCGCCGCTAGGGAAGGACAGATGCCATGACGGACCCGATGCAGATCACCCTCGGCGATAAGCAGCTGAGCTACCCGGTCATGTCGGGCAGCGTCGGACCCGATGTCGTTGATATACGCAAGTTCTACGCGCAGACCGACGCGTTCACCTACGATCCCGGCTTCACCTCGACCGCGAGCTGCCAGTCGAAGCTGACCTATATCGACGGCGATCAGGGCGTCCTGCTCCACCGCGGCTACCCGATCGGCCAATTGGCGGAGCAGTCCAGCTTCATGGAGGTCGCCTATTTGATGCTCAACGGCGAGCTGCCGACGGCGGACGAGTTCGAGGCGTTCAACTACACCATTACCCGTCACACGATGGTGCATGAGCAGCTCGCGAGCTTCTTCTCGGGCTTTCGCCGCGACGCGCATCCGATGGCGATCATGTGCGGCGTCGTCGGCGCGTTGAGCGCGTTTTATCACGATTCAACCGACATCCACGATCCGCAGCAGCGCACGATCGCCAGCCACCGATTGATCGCCAAGATGCCGACGATCGCGGCGATGGCGTACAAATACTCGGTCGGGCAGCCGTTTCTCTACCCCGACAATTCGCTCAGCTACACGGGCAACTTCCTCCGCATGACGTTCGGCGTTCCGGCCGAGCCGTATGAGGTCAGCCCGGTGATCGAGCAGGCGCTCGACCGCATCTTCATCCTCCACGCCGACCACGAGCAGAACGCGTCAACCTCGACCGTGCGGTTGGCGGGCTCGTCGGGGGCGAACCCGTTCGCGTGCATCGCCGCCGGGATCGCGTGCCTGTGGGGTCCCGCGCATGGCGGCGCCAATGAGGCGGCTCTCAACATGCTGCACGAGATCGGCCGCCCCGAGCGCATCCCCGAGTTCATCGCCCGCGCCAAGGACAAGAACGACCCGTTTCGGCTGATGGGTTTCGGTCACCGCGTCTACAAGAACTACGACCCGCGCGCGACGGTGATGCAGCAGACCGTGCGCGAGGTGTTCAAGGAGATGAACGTCTCCGACCCGGTGTTCAACGTCGCGCTGCGGCTGGAGGAGCTGGCGCTCAAGGACGATTACTTCGCCGAGAAAAAGCTATTCCCCAACGTCGACTTCTATTCGGGCGTGATCCTGTCGGCGATGGGCTTCCCGACCTCGATGTTCACCGCGCTGTTCGCGCTGGCGCGCACCGTCGGCTGGGTCGCGCAGTGGAACGAGATGATCACCGACCCCGACCAGAAGATCGGTCGCCCGCGCCAGCTCTACACCGGACCGACCGCGCGCGACTACGTCCCGGTCGGGCAGCGTTGATGCGCCCGCTCGGCATGGTGATGCGCGCGCTGTCGGTGTTCGCGGCGTTGATGGGGCTGCTGTGGATCGGACAGGGCTTGGGCTACATCCATTGGCCCGCATCAAGCTTCATGCTCGATCAGCGGCCGTGGGCGTTCCGTGGCCTGATGCTTGTCATTATCGCGGTCTGCATCGGTCTGGTCGGTCGACGGCTGAGTTCAGCCAGCCAGCGGTAGGGTGAACGTGAAGCGCGCGCCCTGCCCCGGCGTGCTCTCGACCGTGAGGTCGCCGCCCATCGCGCGCGCGAGCCGGCGAGCGATGTAGAGGCCCAGGCCGCTTCCGCCCGGCTCCGACCGGTCCACGCGCTCAAACTTGTCGAAGATGCGCGCCTGATCGTCGGCAGCGATTCCCTTGCCCAAATCCGCCACGATAACCACGCCGAACCCACCCGCGACCGTGCAGCGGACCGACACCGACCCGCCCCCCGGCGAGTAGCGCACCGCGTTGCCGATCAGGTTGACGAGCACCTGCAGCGCACGCCGGAACTCGGCGGTGACGGGCACAGTCTCCGCCGCCCCCGGTTGCTCGATTCGCACGCCCCGATCCGCCGCGCGCACGCCGAGCAGCCCCGCCGCCCGTCGCGCCACGTCGGCGAGGTCGACCCGCTCGGCGGCGACAGCAAAGCCGGGCCGCTCGACCGCTTGCAGATCGGCGAGATCGTCGACCAGCCCGATCAGGTGCCGCCCCGCATGGGCGATGTCGGCGGCATATTCGACATAGTTCTCGCGCAACGGCCCGTCCGCCTGCGCGTGGATCGAGTCCGCATTGGCGACGATGCGGCCGAGCGGCGCACGGAGGGCGCTTTCCAGCCCGCGCGTGAACGCCTCGGTCAGCGCAGGCGCGGCTTCCGGATCGCGCCGGGCACGCAGCACGCCCTCGAAGCCCGCGAACGCGCCCGCCGGGTCGAGCCGTGCGTGCGCCTCGAGCGTCACCGCCTGCCCGGAGCCGCGCACGGTAGCGCGCTGTCCGGTGAAACCTTGGCGCAGCCCGAGCGCGGCCAGGATCGGGAAGTCGCCGGCCTCGTCCTCCGCGAGCCGGAACAGCTGGGTGAGGGGCTTGCCCAACGAGGGTTCGGCGGCAAAGCCAAAGCGTCGCGCTGCTTCGGGTGCAACGCGCGTGAGCCGCATCGCTGCATCGGTCTCCCACCGACCCTCCCCGGCGTCGTCCGACGCGGGACCCGTCTCGGGCCGCACCGCCGGGGCCAGCCATGGCCGCCGCTCGCGCCAGTCCGGGATCGCGAGCGCGACGCCGTCGGGAACCGGCTCCGCGCGGACCCACAGCTCGATGTCCATGTCCGCGTCGGCGACGGTCACTCCACGCGCGATAAGCACACCCAACCGCCGCGCCAGCCTTGCCAGCGTCGCGAGCTGTGGCACGGCAAGCGGTTCACCTGTCGCTCCGCCCGCCCGCGCGTTGAGCGCCAGCAGCACCTCGTCGCCGCGCACGAGCCGGCCCTCGCCGTCGAGCAGCGCGCGCTGGGTGCCGCGATCGGTCACACACGCTCCAACGCGTCGAGCGCGCGGCGGTACTCGGACGGCAGCGCCAGCGGGGCGAAGCTCGCCGCCGCCACCTCAGAGGGGACCGCCATCACCTCGTCGATCTGTTCCGCGAACCGCTCAAGGTCGCGGGTGCCGTCGGCGGCGGCGAGCGCGACGCCGACGCGCGCGATCACCGGCCGGTCCAGCCCCTGCGCGCGCAGCAGCAGCCACAGCCGCGCCCCGTCCGGGTCGGTCACGATATCGCGCGCTTCCTCGAATGAGAGTCCGGCCGCGACCGCCAGAAGCGCGACGAACAGCGCCGGGCGGCGATCGCGAAGGGTCTCGACTAGCAATCCCGCGAGTTCGTCCGGTCGCGCCGCGATCATCTCGGCCAAGCGCATCGCTGCCACGTCCGTGCTGGACTTATCGCGGCCGTCCGCGATCAGCGCCACCGCCGCGTCCGCAAGCGCGTGATCCGCGCGCGCCTCGTCGCCCAGCTCCTCGCGCAGGGCGGCCGCTACCCACCAAGGCAGCTTGGCCCGGAGCGCCTCCGGGAGCTCGGCCTCGTCCGCTTCGTTGGTTAAAGCCAGCAGCTCACCCGCCGCGCGCGCGACGTCGGGCTCGGGGCATTCGGCGAGCCGTACCACGAGGCTCGGCCGGTCCGCGCCCGCCGATGCGCCGGGCGGCAGATGCCGGGCCAGCAGCGCCAGCCGGGTCGCGCCGAGCAGGTCGGCCATCACCACCGGATCGTGAAGCAGCGGGATGTGGCGCAGCCGGCGAAGCACCGTGTCCACGCGGGCGAGTAGCGCCTCCGCCGACTCCCGCGCCCCCATCCCGGTCAGCCGCCGCGCCGCACTCAGCCGCAGTTCGCGCTCGACACCGCCGACCACCGCGCGCAACCGCGCATTGAGCGCGGCGCGAAGCCGGTCGTCGAGCCGCGCGTCCTCGGGGAGGAACAGGTCGCGCGTCTCGTCCGCCAGCCGCGCGGGCGCACGCGCGCGTGCCGCCGTCGCGCGCGCGACCGGGGCTGGCGGAGACTGATCGCGGGACTCGTCCGGCATGGGGTGTCGCTTAACCGTCTGTCGTTAAGGCCGGGCTAAGCCTCCCGGCGGAGCGCCTCGATCGCGGCGGCCAGTGTCGCGGTCGCATACACCGCCGCCACGACCAGCCCCAACACCGGCCAATGCAAGCCCGCGAACGGCAGCAGCAGGAGCAGATAGGCTGGCGGCGTCGCCCACCAGCGTCGGCGCAGCCTCGGCAACGCCGCCCGTTCCGCCAGCGCCGCGACGACCACCAACGCGATGGCGACGATGCTCGCCCCCGCGCGCCCGGTGCCCACATCCACCGCGCGGCCAAGCAACAGGACCCCCGCCACCGCCAGCACCGCGCTCGCCACCTCTTGCGCCAGCGCCATCGCGGTCTCGTCGCGCAGCCTCGACAAGGTCGAGCCGAGCGCTAACGGAAACACGGCGAGCAGCAGCAGCAACAGGCCGACGCTCGCGTGGCCAAGTACCAGCGCCGCCACGCCAGCCACGCCCGCCACCGCCGCGCCCGCTGCTAATGCGAGGCTCGGTGCCGCTCGCTCGACCAGGCGTGGCAAAGCGATCCGAGCGACCGGCGCGATCAGCCATCGGTCGAACCACGCGGTCCGGTGTGCGACGCTGGCGGCAAGGATCGCGCGGCCGTGTTCTGCAATCGCCGCCGCGCGATGCTCGATCCCATGCCCGTCGGCGAGCGCACCCCTCGGAAGCAGCATATGCGCCGCGCGCGCCTGTTCAGCAACGCGGACCAACGCCGATTGCATGTCATAGTCGCGCGGCAGCCGGGTGACATCCACCACCCGCGCGGGCGCCAGCCGGGCGACACCCGCCCACGCCGCATTGCCGCCGACCCGCTCGAACCCGGCGGGTGCGGCGCTCCCTTCGACCACCAGCAGCGCATCCGGTCCCTCGCCCGCGAGCGGCGCGACCATGCCCGCCGAGGTGATCAGCCCGTCCGCCAGCACCAGCAACCTCGCAAGCGGATGCAGCTTCTCCGATGCTTCCGCCGCCGAGCGGACCGGGTCCACCGCTACCCCGCGCCGCCCGATGCGGCTGATCGCACCGAGCAGCTCTGGGGTCAGTCGCGAAACGAGGATGATGATCTGCGACGCGCCCAGCTCCACCAGCGTGCGCGCCTGGAACTCGATCAGCGTGGTGCCGCCGAACGGCAGCGTCGCGGTCAACGCGTCGGGCCGGTCCAGCGCGTCGTGTGTGGCGAAAAGCAGGCCCGCGAGCATCGTCGGCGTGTAGGCGGAGCGCTCGGCATCGGCAAGGAACGGGCGTGCGCGGGGAGCGGGCAGGTTTCGCTTTCGACGGCGGGCAAACATGGTAAACCGCCGCAATGAACGGGGGTTCGGCATTGGGGAGCGCGCGGGTGGACGACGGCCACGCGCCGTTCCTTGCGACGCCTCCCCTCGACTTGGCCGGGAGCACCTTGACCACCGACGAGGAGCCGGAAGCGTATCGCCCGCCCGAGCCGCTACGCCTGCTGCTGCCGGCGCTGGCTCTCCTGCTGGCAGCGGTCTGGGTCGGCGCGGCCTGCTGGCTGGGGCGCGATGCGGTCGTGCGGATGCCGTGGCCCGCGCTGATCGAGTTCGCGGCGGCGGTGGCGAGCGTGCCGGTGCTGATCGGCGTCGTATGGCTGCTGACCCAACGCACCAGCCGTGCCGAAGCGCGCCGCTTCGCGCACACGGCGGCGGGGATGCGCGTGGAAGCGGCGGCACTCGAGCGGACGGTCGCCTCGCTCGCCGCCGCGCTGAACCGCAATCGGGAGCACCTCGCTGAGCAGGCGCGCGGCTTCGAGGAATTAGGGATCCAAGCTAGCGACAAGCTGGCCCGCGTCGGCAGCGACTGGGCCGCGGAGATGGCGCAGGCGGAGCAACACTCGGCCGCGCTCGCCGCCGCCGCGCGCGACGCGCAGGCCAGCCTCGGCGTGCTGATCGCCTCACTACCGCGCGCGCGCGCCGAGACGGTCGAGGCCGCGGAGCTGCTCGACCAAGCGGGGGCGTCCGCCTCGCAGGCGGCGATCGCGCTCGACGCGCAGGTCGCGGCGCTGACCGACCGCGCGCGCGAGGCGGATGCGCTGGCGGGCGCCGCCGCCGCGCGGCTCGCGACGCACGTCGCCGAGGTGGAGCACAAGAGCAACGTGACGGGCGCGCGGCTAGAGGCGGTGACCGGCGAGATGGCGAGCGCGGTCGACGCGTTGCTCGACCGTACCACGCGGGCGCTCGACGAGGCGCGCCACGGTATCGCCGCGCAGAACGAGGCGATGCTGGCCACCGTCAGCGCGCACCGGGCGACGCTCGACCATGTCGCGCGCGAAAGCGCCGACGCGCTGGCCTCTCGGATCGAACTGGTCGAACTCGCCATCGACCGCATCGCGGCGCGGCTCGACGCGCAACGTGTCGCAGGCGACTCATTGTTCAAAGGTCTCGACGACGGGATCATCCGCGTCGGAACACAACTGGACGTGCTGCATACGCAGGGAGTGGAACGCACGCAGCTGCTGGCCGCGTCGATCAGCGCGCTTGGCGGGTCGGCGGACGCGATGACCGAGGCGCTCCGCACCGGCGACGCCACCGCGCGCGAGGTGATCGGCACCGCCGAGTCGCTACTGATCGCGCTCGACGCCAGCGCGCGCGAGATCGACGAGACGCTCCCCGACGCGCTTGCCCGGCTCGACGCGCGCATCGTCCAGAGCCGTCAGGTGGTGGGGAGCGCCAAGCCCGAGCTGCTCGCGCTGGTCACCGCCGCCGAGAGCACGCACGATGCGATCGAGGCCATCGCTCAGGTGATCGCGGGCCAGCGCACCGCGCTCGATCAACTGTCGGGCGCGCTGCTCGACACGCTCGCGACCGGGCGCGGCAAGGCGGATGCGCTCGGCACCATCGTCGACGAGACGGTCGCGCGCGCACACCGCTTCGCCGACGAAGCCGCGCCGCGCCTGCTCGAGGCGCTGCTGCGGGTTCGCGACACCGCCAACGCCGCCGCCGACAAGGCGCGTGAGACGCTGGCCGGGGTAATTCCGGAAGCCGCGAACAAGCTGGAAGCGGCGAGCGGCGCGGCGCTCGCGCGCGCGGCAGGAGCCAGCGTCGACCGGCAGGTGGCCGCAATCGCCAACGCCGCCGATGCCGCCGTCAGGGCCGCGACCCGCGCCTCGGATCGGCTTGGCGATCGCCTGCGCGAGCTCTCGGACACCACCGCACTGGTCGACACTCGGCTGACCGACGCCCGCGCCGAGCGCCAAGAGGCGGACCGAGACAGCTTCGCCCAGCGCGTGTCGGCGCTGATCGAACAGCTCAATTCCGCGTCGATCGACATCACCAAGGGCTTCGCGCCCGACGTCACGGACAGTGCCTGGGCGGCGTATCTGAAGGGCGATCGCGGCGTGTTCACCCGCCGCGCGGTGCGGCTGCTCGACTCCGGGCAAGCGCGCGAGGTCGCGCGGCTTTACGACGAGGACGTGCGCTTCCGCGAGCAGGTCAACCGCTATATCCACGACTTCGAGGCGATGCTCCGCGCGGTGCTCGCCCAGCCTGACGGGTCTCCGCTAGGTGTGACATTGCTGTCGTCGGACATGGGCAAGCTCTACGTCGCGCTCGCGCAGGGGGTCGAGCGGCTGCGCTGAGCGCCGCTCATTCATTCGCGAGCCCGACGAACATCTCCGGCGTGATCCACCCGAAATAGTAGTTGAGCTGAAACAGCGCGAACGCGGTCGTCGCCACCGCCGTTACGCGTAGCGCCAGCCGCTTGACGCTGAAGTCGTGCGGCGCGCTGTCCGCCTGGCCCGGCACGCGGGCGACCCCGGCCTCCTCGTGGGTCCGCACCCCGAACGGCAGCACGACGAACACCGACATCGCCCAGAACAGCACATAGATGGCGAGCGCCGAGGTCCACCGCATCCGCGCGGACCTAGGCCTCGATCAGTAGTACGTCGACAACGGGCTTCTTGCCCGTCCACCGCGTTGCCACCTTCCGCACCGCCAGCCGCACATCCTCGCGCACCCGGTTACGGTCGCGCCCGCCGCTCCGCACCGCATCAGCGACCGCCTCCACCGCGTCGGCGGTGAAGGGTTCGCGATCCTCCTCGACCGGCACGCCCTGCACCCGCACCTGCGGGCGGCCGAGCATCCGCCCGCCCTGCCCCAAGGCGACCGCGACCGAAATCTGCCCGTGCAGCGCCAGCTTGCGCCGCTCGTTGATGGTCGTGCCGTCGGCGGGCAGGATCACGTCGCCGTCGAGCACCAGCCGTCCCACCGGAACGCTCTTCAGCTTCTTCGCTGGCCCGGGCAGCAGCCGGACGAGATCGCCGTTCACCTGCACCATCGTATCGGGCACCCCCTCGCTCGCGGCGAAGCGCGCATGTTCGGTCAGGTGGCGCATCTCTCCATGCACGGGGATCAGCAATCCGGGACGGATATAGCCGTACATCGCCGCCAGTTCGGGGCGACCCGGGTGGCCCGACACATGCACCTTCGCCTGGCGCTCGGTGACGATCCGCACGCCGCGCCCGGCGAGGATGTTCTGGATGCGCCCGATCGCGACCTCGTTGCCGGGGATTTCCTTGGACGAGAACACCACCGTGTCGTTCTCGTGCAGCTTGATCGAGTGGTTACCCTCCGCGATCCGGCTCAGCGCCGCGCGCGGTTCGCCCTGACCGCCGGTGGCGACGATCAGCACCTTGGACGGGGGCAGCCGCATCGCGGTCTCCGCGTCGACCGTGTCAGGCAGATCGGTCAGATAGCCGGTCGCCTTCGCCACCTTGAGGATCCGGTCGAGCGAGCGACCGGTAACGCACAAGGTCCGCCCGGTATCGCGCGCCACCTCGCCCAGGGTCGCCAGCCGCGCGGCGTTCGACGCGAAGCTGGTCACCAGCACACGGCCTTTGGCGGCGGCGACCACCTCGTCGAGACCGCGGCGCACGTCCTCCTCAGAGCCGGAAGCGTTGGCGTTGAAGATGTTGGTGGAGTCGCACATCATCACATCGACGCCCGCGTCGCCGATTGCGGTGAGCTCCTCGGCGGTCGCCGGGCTGCCGAGCAGTGGCGAGGCGTCGAGCTTCCAGTCGCCCGAGTGGAAGACGCGCCCCTGTGGCGTCTCGATCAGCAGCGCGTTCGCCTCCGGGATCGAGTGCGACATCGCGACGAAGCGGAAGTTGAACGGCCCAAGCTGGAACGCCTTGTCGGGATCGACGACGCGCAGCTTGACGCGGTCACCGATCCGCTCCTCCTCCAGCTTGCCGCGGATCAGCCCGGCGGTGAACGGCGTGGCGTAGAGCGGCACGCCGAGGTCCTCGGCGAGATAGGGCAGCGCGCCGATATGGTCCTCATGCCCGTGCGTCAGCACGATGCCGACCAGCTCGCCCAGCCGTTCCTCGATGAACTGAAGGTCGGGCAGGATCACGTCCACCCCGGGATAATTCGGGTCGGCGAAGGTGATGCCGCAATCGACCATCACCCATTTGCCTTGGCAGCCATAGAGATTGACGTTCATGCCGATCTCGCCCGAGCCGCCGAGCGCGCAGAAAAGCAATTCGTTACCGGGAGTCATCTTATTCCTTCGGGAAGTCGCCACGCGAACGCCGGCGACACAGGTCGCGCCAGGGGCCGGGCGCGGCGGCGTTGAATGGAACGGCCTGCGGCCGGAACCGGCGCTGACCTAAGGGCTAATATGGGCGCGTTCGGCGAGGATCGCCAGCCCTTGCAGCGTCAGGTCGGGTTCGACCACGTCGAAGATGCGTGTATGCGCCTCGAACAACACCGCGAGCCCGCCGGTCGCGACCACGGTGGCGCGGCGCGCGATCTCCGCCTTCATGCGCGCGGTCAGCCCTTCGATCAGCCCGACATAACCCCAATAAATGCCGATATGCATCTGATCGACGGTGTTGCGGCCGATCACCGACGCGCTCGCGGGCGCCTCGATCGCGATCCGCGGCAGCTTGGCGGCGGCGGTGACGAGCGCGTCGAGCGACAGGTTGATCCCGGGCGCGATGATGCCGCCCTTGTACGCGCCCTGATAATCGATCCAGTCGATCGTGGTCGCAGTGCCGAAGTCGATCACGATCAGGTCGCCCGCGTGCCGTGCGTGCGCCGCGATCGCGGTCACCGCCCGGTCCGCGCCGAGACTCGCCGGCTCGTCGACGTCGAGCGCCATGCCCCACTCCACCGGCGGCTGGCCCGCGATCATCGGCTCGATGCGGAAGTATTTGCGGGCGAGCGTCTGCAAATTGTGGAGCGCGCGCGGCACCACCGTAGCGATAATGACGTTGCTCACCACGTCGCGCGCGAAACCTTCCAGCTGGAGCAGCTGGCTGAGCCAGACGGCATATTCGTCCGCCGTCCGGCGCGCGTCCGTCGCGATCCGCCAGCGTGTCCTGATCCGGCCATCCTCGATCAGCGCGAAGACGACGTTGGTGTTCCCGGCATCGATCGCGAGCAGCATGGTGCCTCTCATACCGTGAATACATCGCCCGCGTGAATGGCGCGCGTGCCGCCGTCGGACAGGCGGAGCAGGAGCGCGCCGTCGGCGGCGAGATCGTCGAAGAGGCCGTCCAGCGTGCTTCCGTCGGGAAGCCGCGCGGTCAGCGGCGTACCGGGCGGGTGCGCCAGGGCAAGCCAGCGCTCCCGCACGGGACCGAGACCCTTGCCGCGCCAGCGCGCCAGCCACTCGGCGAAGCGCTCGGCGAGCGCCTCCAGCAACTCACCCGCGTCGACATCGGAGCCATGCGCGGCAAGGCTGGTCGTCGGCCGATCGCTCAGGCCGGGGTGGTAAAGGACGTTCACGCCGACGCCGATCACGACCGCGTCGCCCGCGCGCTCGAGCAGGATGCCGGACAGCTTCGCACCTTCGAGCAGCAGGTCGTTGGGCCATTTCAGGTGCAGGTGGTCGCGAGCCTTGCTCCCGCCTGTCACATCATGCGCGTGGCGCAGTGTGGCCGCGACGACCTCCGCGAGCGCGACCCCCGCCACTAGCGCCAGCGTCGCCGCCGCCGGATCGTCGGGCCGCAGCCGCGCCAGCGTGCTCGCGTACAGGTTTCCGGTCGGCGATACCCACGCTCGCCCTTGCCGCCCACGCCCGGCGGTCTGCCGCTCCGCGCGCAGCCACAGTCCTTCGCTCGCCCCCGCCGCCGCGAGCGCCAGCATGTCGGCGTTGGTCGAGCCCGTCTCGGCGACGGTGCGCGTCTCGATCAGAGGATCGACCGCGCGGCGGCCATGCTCCACCCGGTTAGCAACGGCAGCGCGAGATAGCCGAGCGGAGAGATCACCACCGCAGCCGCCACCAGCAACCCGCCCTCGACCCCGCCCGGCGACCGCTCATAGGCGGGCGCGGGATCGTCGAAATACATCGTCTTGACCATCCGCAGGTAATAATAGGCCCCGATCACCGACGCGACCGCGCCCGCGACCGCCAACCCATAGAGCCCCGCGTCGGTCGCCGCCTGGAACACCGCCAGCTTGGGATAGAAGCCCAGCAGCGGGGGGATGCCCGCCAGCGAGAACATAAACATCGCCATCACCAGCGCCAGCCCGGGGCGGGTCCGCGATAGGCCCGACAGGCTGGCGATGCTCTCGACCGGCTCGCCATCCGCCCCGCGCATCTGCAGCACGACCAGGAAGCTGCCCAACGTCATCGCAAGGTAAATGGCGAGGTAGGTCAGCACCGCGGCGACGCCCTCGCGCGTTCCCGCCGCCAGCCCGATCAGCGCGAACCCGACATTGTTGATCGACGAATAGGCGAGCAGCCGCTTGATGTTGGTCTGCCCGATCGCGGCGACCGCGCCGAGGATGATCGACGCGAGGCTGGCGAAGATCACGATCTGCCGCCAGTCGCCCGCCGCCGGCCCCATCGCGCTCACCGCCACTCGCACCCCGAGCCCGAGCGCGGCGACCTTTGGCGCGGAGGCGAAAAAGGCGGTGACCGGCGTCGGCGCGCCCTCGTACACGTCGGGCGTCCACATATGGAATGGGGCGGCCGCCATCTTGAACGCGATCCCCGCGAACACAAACACCAAGCCGAACATCAGCCCGTAGAAGCCGGTCGTCCCCGGAACGCGCGCCGCGTAGCCCTGCGCGATCTGGCTGAACAAGGTCGAGCCGGTGAAACCGTACACCAGGCTGATGCCGTAGAGGAGGATGCCGCTCGCCAGCGCGCCCAGCACGAAATATTTGAGCCCCGCCTCCGCTGAGCGCGCGTCCCGGCGCATGAAGCTGGCGAGCACATAGGCTGCGAGACTCTGCAGCTCGAGCCCGACATAGAGCGTCAGCAGGTCGCCCGCCGACACCATCATCCCCATCCCCGCCGCCGACAGCAGGATCAGCACCGGGTATTCTGGGCGGAGATTGTCGCCGGCGGTGCGCTCGAAGAACCCCGGCGCCATGACGATCGCCACCGCCGATGCGCCGTAGATCAGCACCTTGGCATAGGCGGCGAAGGCGTCCGCCCGGTACAGGCCGAGGAACGCATCGCCGCCGTACGAGGCCGGTCCGAGCAGGGAAATGCCCGCCCCCGCCAGCACCGCCACCGACGCCCATGACACCGCGCGCGTCGAGGCCTGCCCGCCCCACGCGCTGACCAGCATCAGCAAGAGCGCCCCGACCGAGAGCACTTCCTCGGGCAGCACCATCGCGAACTGCGCGGCCATGTTCATCGCCGGGCCTCCTCGCCCAATGCGGCAACGGCAGTAGCCCGTTCGGTCGGCCGTGAGTCGCCGGTCGGCCGCGCCGCGTTCACCCTAGCGATCAGGACCGCCACATCTTTCCGCATCGGCGCGAGGAAGCTCTCCGGGTACACGCCCATCCACAACACCACCAGTGCGATCGGCACCAGTAACGCCAGCTCGCGGCTCGACAGTTCGGGCATCGCGCGCACGTCGTCCGACTTGATCTCGCCGAACGCCACGCGCCGGTACAGGTACAGCATATAGGCCGCGCCTAGGATGATGCCGGTCGTGCACAGCAGCGCGGTCCAGGTCGACAGCTGATAGGTGCCCATCAGCGACAGGAACTCCGCCACGAACCCGCTCGTCCCGGGAAGGCCGATCGACGCCATCGTGAACAGCAGGAAAAACAACGCGTAGCGCGGCATGTTGATCGACAACCCGCCATAGCGCGAGATCTCGCGCGTGTGCAGCCGCTCATAGATCAGCCCCACGCAGAGGAACAAAGCGCCCGATGTAAGCCCGTGGCTCAGCATCATGATCATCGCGCCGTCGATGCCCAGCCGGTTGAACGCGAACAGCCCGATCGTGACGATCGCCATGTGCGCGACCGAACTGTACGCGATCAGCTTCTTCATGTCCTGCTGCACCAGCGCGACAAGGCTGGTATAGATCACCGCCACCGCCGACAGCACGAAGATGAGCGGGAACAGCTCGGACGACGCTTGCGGAAACATCGGCAGCGAGAAGCGCAGGAAGCCATAGCCGCCGAGCTTGAGCAGCACGCCCGCGAGGATGATCGACCCCGCCGTCGGCGCCTGCACATGCGCGTCGGGCAGCCAGGTATGGACCGGCCACATCGGCATCTTGACCGCAAATGAGGCGAAGAACGCCAGCCACAGCCAGCGTTGCGCGCCCACGGGGAAGTCGTGGGTGAGCAGCACGGGGATGCTCGTCGTCCCCGCCGCGTGCGCCATCCACAGCATCGCGATCAGCATCAGGACGGAGCCGAGCAGCGTGTAGAGAAAGAACTTGTAGCTCGCGTAGATGCGGTTCGCGCCGCCCCAGATGCCGATGATGAGGTACATCGGGATCAGCCCGCCTTCGAAGAAGACGTAGAACAGGAACAGGTCCTGCGCGGCGAAGGTGCCGATCATCAGCAGTTCGGTGGCGAGGAACGCGGCCATATATTCGGGGACTCGGGTCTGCACCGCCGTCCAGCTCGCGCCGATGCAGATCGGCATGAGGAACACGCTGAGCAGGATCAGCAACAGCGAGAACCCGTCGATACCGAGGCTCCACCCGAAGCTGCCGAACAGCGGCAAAGCCTCGACGAACTGCCAACGCGCGCCGCCGATATCGTACGCGCCCCACAGGACGATGCCGAGCGCGAGATCGATCACCGTCGCGAACAGCGCGGTCCAGCGCGCAGCCGCCGGCGACAGGAACAGGCACGCCACCGCCCCAACCGCGGGCACCGCCAGCATCAGTGACAGGATGGGAAAACCGCTCACTCGCCCACCCTCACCGCGTCACCGCCCATGTCACCGCGCCGGTCAATCCGATCAGCATCACGAACGCATAGGTATAAACATAACCGGACTGCAGCCGCCCCGCCATCCGGCTGCCGATCTCGACCACCCAGGCCGACCCGTTCGGCCCGAACCGGTCGATCGTCTGCTCGTCGCCGCGATGCCAGAACAACCGCCCGATCGCGAAGGCGGGGCGGACGAACAGCAGCTGGTACAGCTCGTCGAAATACCATTTGTGAAGCAGGAAGCGGTACAGCACCTCCACCTGCTCGGTCGTCGCTTTGGGGATCGAGGGCGAGCGAATGTACGCCAGCCACGCACCGAACAGCCCGAACAGCATCGCCAGGAACGTCGCCACTTTTGCGAAGAACGGGATATCCTCGACCGACCCCATCAGATGCTGATTGAACGCGATCGCGCCGTGCCAGAAGGTCTGGTTCGCCGCCTCGCCGATGAACGTCGTGTGGAACGCCACGCCCGCGAACACCGCGCCTAGCGACAGCAACAGCAGCGGCACGGTCATCGACCACGGGCTCTCGTGCGGATGGTAGCCGCCCGTGCCCGCGGGCAGGTCCTGCTGCGACGCGCCGTGCACCGACGGCGCATCGCCCGAGTCCTCCGCCTTGGGCGCGGGCGCACCTTCCTCCTCGTCATGCCCGTGCGCGCCATGGTCATGCGCGTGAAGCGCGTGCTGGATGTGCTCGGACGCGGCCCAGCGCGGCGTGCCCCAGAAGGTCAGGAACATCAGCCGCCACGAGTAAAAGCTGGTCAGCAACGCCACGAACACGCCGATGAACCACGCCCCCGGCTGCCCCGCCGCATAGCTCAGCTCGATGATCGCGTCCTTGGAGTAGAAGCCCGCAAAGCCGATCTCCGGCATTCCGAACACGCCCGGGATGCCGACCCCAGTGATCGCCAGCGTCCCCGCCATCATCGTCCAGAATGTGATCGGGATCTGCTTTCGCAGCCCGCCATAGTACCGCATGTCCTGCTCATGGTGCATCGCGTGGATCACCGACCCCGCGCCGAGGAACAGCAATGCCTTGAAGAACGCGTGGGTGAACAGGTGGAACATCGCCGCACCGAACGCACCGACGCCTGCCGCGAAGAACATATAGCCGAGCTGCGAGCAGGTCGAATAGGCGATCACGCGCTTGATGTCGGTCTGCACCAGCCCGACCGTGGCCGCGAACAGGCAGGTCGCCGCGCCGACAAACCGCACCACGGTCAGGGCGGTCGGGCTGGCGACGAACATCGGCGATAAGCGGCAGACCATGAACACGCCCGCCGTCACCATCGTCGCCGCATGGATCAGGGCCGAGACCGGCGTGGGCCCCTCCATCGCGTCGGGCAACCAGGTGTGCAGCCCCAGTTGCGCGGACTTGCCCATCGCGCCGACGAACAGCAGCAGGCAAAGCACCGTGATCGTGTCCGCACGGAAACACAGAAAGCCGATCGTCGACCCCGCCATATGCGGCACATCCGCGAGGATCGCCGGGATCGATACCGTCCCGAACACCAGGAACGTCCCGAAAATGCCGAGCATGAACCCAAGGTCGCCGACGCGGTTGACCACGAACGCCTTGATCGCGGCGGCGTTCGCGCTCGGCTTCCGGAACCAGAAGCCGATCAGCAGATAGCTGGCGAGCCCGACGCCCTCCCAGCCGAAGAACATCTGCACAAGGTTGTCCGCCGTCACCAGCATCAGCATCGCGAAGGTGAACAGCGACAGATAGGCGAAGAACCGCGGCTGGTCCGGGTCCTCGTCCATATAGCCCCAGCTGTAGAGGTGGACGAGCGCCGACACGCTGGTGATGACGACCAGCATCACCGCCGTCAGCGCGTCGACCCTAAGCGCCCAGTTCACGTCGAGGTCGCCCGAAGTGATCCAGTGGAGCACCGGCGTGACGCTGGCGGGGGTCGTCCCGCGAAGGAAACCGATGAAGACCGGCCACGACAGCGCCGCCGACACGAACAGCGCGCCGGTGGTGATCACCTTGGCAGGCACAGCGCCGAGATCGCGATTGCCCAGCCCCGCGATCAGCGCCGCGAGCAGCGGCAGGAAGACGATGACGAGGATCATCTCACCCCTTCATCCGGTCGGCGCTGTCCACCGCGATCGTGCCCTGTCCCCGGAAATAGATCACCAGGATCGCCAGCCCGATCGCCGCCTCGCCCGCTGCGACCGTCAGCACGAACATCGCGAACACCTGCCCTACCAGATCGTGCAGCGCGGCGGAGAACGCGACGAGGTTGAGGTTCACCGCCAGCAGGATCAGCTCGATCGCCATCAGCATGATGATCAGGTTCTTGCGGTTGACGATGATCCCGAACACGCCGAGCGCGAACAGGATCGCCGCGACGACGAGGTAGTGGCCGAGCCCGATCACAGCTCCACCCCTACCCCGACCGGCTGATTGACGTTGCGGGTCGCGTCCTGCGGACGGCGCGAGACCTGGCGGTTGATGTTCTGCGGGCGGACGCCGCCGCGCTGGCGGTGGGTAAGCACGATCGCGCCGATCATCGCCACCAGCAGCACCAACCC
>CAXSEO010000007.1:0-19526 GCA_964235525.1 uncultured Sphingomonas sp.
CCGCCGCGCGCCGCCCAGCGCGCCCGCGATCGGCACGGTGACCTGCGCCGCCGCCGACCGCAGCGCGGCGAAGGCGGCGGGGTTGTAGGTCGACAGCGCGACCAGCACCGCGCCGACGATCGCCCCCGCGATCGCCAGCACGTAGCTAAAGAACAGCGCGTTTTGCGCCCGGCGCGAAAAGCCGGAACGACGGGTGGGCGTGCGGGGCATAGCTCACCGGGTCTCGCGGGCGATACCGGGCATGGGCCCTCACCCGTTCATCAGCACGCCGCGATAGATCGGGTCCTCGAGCGCGCGACCGGTGCCGAGCGCGACGCAGGTCAGCGGGTCTTCCGCCACCGTCACCGGCAGCCCGGTCTCGTCGCGCAGCACCTCGTCCAGTCCCTCGAGCAGCGCGCCGCCGCCGGTCAGCACGATGCCCTGGTCGACGATATCCGCGGCGAGCTCGGGCGCGGTGTTCTCCAGCGCGACGCGGACACCCTCGACGATCGTCGCGACCGGCTCGGCGAGCGCCTCGGCGATCTGGCCCTGGTTGATCTGGATCTCCTTGGGCACGCCGTTGACGAGGTCGCGTCCCTTGATGTGGATGATCGCGCCGATCCCGTCGGCGGGCGGGCGGGCGATGCCAACCTCCTTCTTGATGCGCTCGGCGGTCGCCTCGCCGATCAGGAGGTTGTGGTTGCGGCGGACATAGGAGACGATCGCCTCGTCCATCTTGTCGCCGCCGACCCGCACCGACGTGGTATAGGCGAGCCCGCGTAGCGACAGCACCGCCACCTCCGTCGTGCCGCCGCCGATATCGACCACCATCGACCCGATCGGTTCGGTGACGGGCATGTCCGCGCCGATGGCCGCCGCCATCGGCTCCTCGATCAGGAAGACCTGGCTCGCGCCCGCATTCTGTGCGGCATCGCGGATCGCGCGCCGCTCCACCTTGGTGGAGCCCGAGGGGACGCAGATCACGATTTCCGGGAACCGCCACGGGCGCGCCTTGCCGCCATGCACCTTGTGGATGAAGTGCTTGATCATCTGCTCGGCGACGTCGATGTCGGCGATGACGCCGTCGCGTAAGGGTCGGATCGCCTCGACCGAGCCGGAGGTCTTGCCCATCATCAGCTTGGCGTCGTCGCCGACCGCCTTGACCTTCTTGACGCCGTTGATCGTCTCCACCGCGACCACCGACGGCTCGTTGAGGACGATCCCGCGCCCGCGGACGTACACCACCGTGTTGGCGGTGCCGAGGTCGATCGCCATGTCGTGGGAGATCAGCTTGAAGAAGCGCGAGAAACCGAAAGCCATTTTGGTCCCGTCCAGGCGCGCGGGGCTGCGCGCGATTGCCGTCCATCCGCTTGCCGCCGCCAGCGCCTGAGCCGGCTTTGGCCTGGATCGATCAGCGGGGTCGCGGGATGCCGTCGCTTGGGCTAGGGGTTGCGCTGTGTCAATACGCCGCCTGCCCGAACAGCTCGTCAACCGGATCGCGGCGGGTGAAGTGGTGGAAAGACCCGCCAGCGCGTTGAAGGAGCTGGTCGAGAACGCCCTCGACGCGGGTGCGACGCGCGTCGCGGTGGTGCTGGCCGAGGGCGGGCTGACGCGGATCGAGGTCGTCGATGACGGCTGCGGGATGACGCCCGCCGACATGGCGCTGGCGCTGGAACGCCACGCGACGTCCAAGCTGCCCGGAGAAGCGATCGAGGCGGTGACGACGATGGGCTTTCGCGGCGAGGCGCTGCCCTCGATCGCCAGCGTCGCGCGGCTGACGCTCGAGTCGCGGGTGCGCCCCTCGACAGGCTCGGGACAGGCGGCGCGCGACGGCTGGCGGCACGTAGTCGATAACGGGGTGGGCGTGGCCGAGGGACCCGCCGCGCTCCCGCCCGGGACGCGGGTCGTGGTTGACGAGTTGTTCGCGCGCGTCCCCGCCCGGCGCAAGTTCATGCGCTCCACCCGCGTGGAGTACGCCGCCTGCCTCGACACGGTACGGCGGCTGGCGATGGCGCGCGCCGACGTCGCGTTCAGCGTCGAGCATGACGGCCGCCGGGTGCTGTCGGTGCCCGTGTGCGAGGAGCGCGCCGCGCGCGTCGCGGCGCTCACCGACCGCGCGCTGGCGGACAATGCGGTGCTGCTCGACGTGTCGCGCGAGGGCTGGCGGCTGGGCGGAGTCGCGGGGCTGCCGACCTTTCATCGCGGGGTCGCCGACCATCAATATCTGTTCGTCAACGCCCGCCCGGTGAAAGACCGGTTGCTGCTCGGCGCGATCCGCGGCGCCTATGCGGAGATGATGCCGCGCGATCGGCACGCGGTGGTGGCGCTGTTCCTCGACGCGCCGCCGAGCGAGGTGGATGTCAACGTGCATCCGGCAAAGACCGAGGTGCGGTTTCGCGAGCCGGCGCTGGTGCGCGGGCTGATCGTGTCGGCGCTGCGCCGGGCGCTCGACGAGGCGGGGCACCGCGTGGCGCAGCAACCGGCGGCGAAGGCAATGGCGATGTTCCAACCCGAGATCGCCCCCTTGGGTGAGGCGCAGGGTTGGCTGCCTCATGCCGACGCGCCGGTACTCGACCGCGCGTCGCTCCCGGCCGGGGCCGGGCGCAGCTTTCACGACCGCCGCGCCACCTTTCTGACGCCGCCGCCCGCCGCGCGTGCGGAAGCCGCGATCGACGCACTTCCTGCCACCGCCGATCATCCGCTCGGGGTCGCGCGCGGTCAGGTCGCCCAGACCTACATCGTCGCCGAGTCGGCGGATGGCCTGGTCCTCGTCGACCAGCACGCCGCGCACGAGCGGCTGGTCCTCGAACGCCTGCGCGCGGCGGCGGATGGGCAGGTCGCCGCGCAAACGCTGTTGCTGCCCGAGGTGGTGGAGCTCGACGAACCCGCCTGCGATCGGATCGAGACGCGCGTGGAGGAGCTGGCGCGGTTCGGTCTGGAGGTGGAGCGGTTCGGCCCGGCCGCGCTGCTGGTCCGCGCCACGCCAGCGCCGCTTGGCACGGCGGACGTGAGCGCACTGATCCGCGACCTCGCCGACGAACTCGCCGCGTTTGACGAGGCGTTGTCCCTGCGCGAGCGGCTCGACCGGATCGCGGGCACGATCGCCTGCCACGGCTCGGTCCGCGCGGGACGGGTGCTGTCGGTCGCCGAGATGAACGCGCTACTCCGCGAGATGGAGCGGACGCCGCATTCCGGCCAGTGCAACCACGGTCGCCCGACTTGGGTCAAGCTCGCGCACGGCGATATCGAGCGGCTGTTCGGGCGGCGGTAGCCGAAACAGGGTGCGGATCAAGCTCCTCCCCTGCAAGGGGGAGGGGGACCGCGCCCGAAAGGGGTGGTGGAGGGGGAGGACTCTCTACCGGGTGACGGCTGGGAGTCCTCCCCCTCCGTCACGCCCATGTCGTGCCACCTCCCCTTGGCGGGGGAGGAGCTTGGTGGAACTCTTCGTCGGCACCACAAAGAGAAAGGCCGCCCGGTCGCCCGGACGGCCCCTCAACTCAGCAATTCAGCCTCAGCCCGCCGCCGGGGCCTCCGCCGTCGCGCCGGGCTCGGCGTTCGGGTCATACGCTTCGGTGAAGCCCGCCTCGTCGCGCTCGAACATCGACGTCATCACATCGACGCCCTGCGCCTGCATCTCCGCCTCCTCAGGCGAGCGGGCGATGTTGACCTTAACCGTCACCGACACCTCGGGGTGGAGCGAGACCTTAACCTGGTACAGGCCGATCGCCTTGATCGGCTTGTCGAGCACGATCGCCGCCTTGGGCACCTTGTGCCCCGCCGCCTCCAACGCCTCGACCAGATCGCGCACCGCGACCGAGCCATAGAGCTGGCCGGTGTTGGACGACTGACGGATCAGCGTCACGCCCGCGCCCTCCAGCGTTTTGGCCTGCTTCTGTGCGTCACCACGCCGGTCGGCATTGTCCGACTCGATCCGCGCGCGGTTGGCCTCGAACACCTTGCGATTGGCCTCGTTGGCGCGCAGCGCCTTCTTGCGGGGGAGCAGGAAGTTGCGGGCGAACCCGTCCTTCACCTTCACCACGTCCCCGATCGCGCCGAGCTTCTCGACCCGCTCCAGCAGAATCACATCCATCGCGGGCGCTCCTTACTTAACGACATAGGGCAGCAAGCCCAGATGACGCGCGCGCTTGATCGCCTGGGCGAGCTCGCGCTGTTTCTTGGCCGACACGCTGGTGATCCGCGAGGGCACGATCTTGCCGCGTTCGGACACAAAGCCCTGGAGCAGGCGCACGTCCTTATAGTCGATCCGCGGCGCGTCCTTGGCGCTGAACGGGCACGACTTGCGGCGGCGGAAAAACGGGCGGCCCATCAGGCGATCTCCTCTTCACGGTCGCGGCGCGGGCGATCGCCGCGGTCCGGACGGTCACCACGCGGCGCGCCGCCATCACGGCCACCGTCGCGGCCCTCACGGTCGCCGCGACGCTCGCGGTCGCGCTCCTGCTTCCGCATCATCGCGCTCGGGCCGGTCTCGAGCTCATCGACCTTGACGGTCATGTAGCGGATCACATCCTCGTTGATCTGCGTCTGGCGCTCCAGCTCAGCGACCACGCCCGCGGGCGCGTCGATCTCTAGCATGACATAGTGCGCCTTGCGGTTCTTGGCGATCCGATAGGCGAGGCTGCGCAGGCCCCAGGTCTCGGTCTTGACGACCTTGCCCTTGTTGTCGGTGATGATCTTGGTGGCGGCTTCCGCCAGCGCGTCCACTTGCGCCTGCGCCAGATCCTGGCGCGCAAGGAACACGTGCTCGTATAGAGCCATATGTCTGTCTTCCCTTGGCCGATCGTTGACGCCGCCCCGTGCGGTCGCCCCTCCGGCTGTCGTACGAACGGGCGGGAGGCCAGCACCTTCCGCTCGTTAAAGGCTGCGTAGCCGAAAGGGCGAAGCCGGGCAAGCGCTTGCCCGCGCGCGCCGGTTTCCCTTAACGGCGCCGGACAGGCAAGCAGGAGAGGCCAATGCGCGCGTTCATCTTTCCGGGGCAGGGGAGCCAGGCGGTCGGCATGGGCCGCGCACTCGCCGATGCCAGTCCCGCCGCGCGCGCGGTGTTCGAGGAAGTGGACGAGGCGCTGGGCCAGCACCTCTACCGGCTGATGACGGACGGCCCCGCCGACGAGTTGCTGCTGACCCGCAACGCCCAACCCGCGATCATGGCCAACGCGCTTGCCACGCTGGCGATGCTGGAGCGCGAGGGCGGGGTGCGGCTGGCCGACAAGGCGCATTATGTCGCAGGGCACAGCCTGGGCGAATACAGCGCGTTGCGCGCCGCGCAGGCCTTCAATCTTTCCACCACCGCGCGGCTGCTGCGGACGCGCGGCGAGGCGATGCAGGCGGCGGTGGCGGTGGGCGAGGGCGCGATGGCGGCGCTGCTCGGCGCGGACCTCGCCACCGCGCAGGTGATCGCGGGCGCGGCGGTGGATTCGATCCTGGCGGAGGGCGGCGCGCCGCTGGTCTGCACGGTCGCCAACGACAACGACCCTACCCAGGTGGTGATCTCCGGCCACCGCGCCGCCGTCGAGCGCGCGGCCTCGCTGGCCAAGGAACTGGGTGCAAAGAGGGCGGTGATGCTCCCGGTCTCCGCGCCGTTCCATTGCTCGTTGATGCAGCCCGCCGCCGACGCGATGGAGAACGCGCTGCTCGACGCGGACCTCCGCGCGCCGCTGGTGCCGGTGTTCTGCAACGTGGACGCGGTCGCGATCGCCGAGCCGGGCGCGATCCGCGCGGCGCTGGTCGGGCAGGTGACCGGCATGGTCCGCTGGCGCGAGTCGGTGCTGGCGATGCGTGACGCGGGGGTGACGGGGGTGGTGGAGTTCGGGGCCAAGGTGCTCGGCCCCATGGTCAAACGCATCGCGCCCGAGCTGGAAGTGGTGAGCGTGGTGACGCCGGCGGAGGTGGAGTCGCTCGCGAAGGCGCTTTAGGGAGGTCGCGATGCGAACCGTTATCCTGTCCCTCCTGGCGCTGATGGCCGTTCCCGCGCGGGCGCAGCGCGTCGAGGTGCCGATCAGGCCGGTGGTGCTGTCGGACGGCGTCCGCCGCTATGCGATCACGGTCGTGGTCGATGGCAAGCCGGTCGAGGTCGGGCTCGATACCGGCTCCACCGGGCTGCGTCTGCTTTCCGCCGCCATGCCCGACGCGGCGGCGCGCCGGGGGGAAGGGGTCCGCTATCGCTACGGCTCGGGCATCGAGTTCGTCGGAACGGCGGTGCCGGTCGCGCTGTCCGTCGGCACTCTTTCGAAGGATGCCGTGCGCGTGCAGCGGATCGACATGAGATCCTGCCTCCCCCACGCGCAGGACTGCGCACCGGACAAGATCGCGCGCGCGGACTTTGGTATCCAGGGTGACGGGCTGCCCGGAGAGGGCTTCGCGGGCATCATGGGAATCGGTCTCCGGGCCGATCCGGTCGGCAATCCGCTGGAGGCGCTCGGGGCGCGGCGCTGGATCGTCGACCTGCCGCGCGCGGGCGAGGCGCGGGGACGGCTGGTGCTCAACCCGTCGGACGACGAGGTCGCCCGCTATCACCAGTTCGCGTTCATCACTGACACCAATCAGGTCGCGGGCTGCATCGTAGCGGCGGACGGCTCGGCCAGGCTCTGCGCGCCGACGATGGTCGACACCGGCGCGAGCGGCCTACGCGTCCAGGGCGGCACGGCGAAGCAGCTGCTCCCGCAAGGCACGCCCGCATTGCTGGTGCTGGGCGATGGCAAGGCGACCGCCTCGATGCCGGTAACGATCGGTCGCCGCGATCAGGCGAGCGGGATGCGGCTGTACCCCGCGCGACAGCCGGGAGAGCTCAGCCTGTCGTTCGGGATTGCGCCTTATTTGCACTGGTCGATCTTTTACGACGCGGGCGCGCGCCGGATCGGCGTCGCCGAGCGCGAGGGGGCTGAGTGATGTTCGATCTGACAGGTATGACGGCGCTGGTGACCGGCGCTTCGGGGGGGATCGGGTCGGCGATCGCGGACGCGCTGGCGGCGCAGGGGGCGCGGCTGGCGGTGTCCGGGTCGAACGGGGACAAGCTGGAGGCGTTTCGCGCGTCGCTGGGCGGCGAGCATGTCGCGCTGTCCTGCGACCTGGCGGACGGCGCAGCGGTCGACGCGCTCGTCCCGCGCGCGGTGGAGGCGCTCGGCGGGCGGCTCGATATCTTGGTCAACAACGCCGGGGTGACCCGCGACAATCTGGCGATGCGGATGAAGGACGAGGAGTGGGACACCGTGATCCGCGTCAACCTCGAGGCCGCGTTCCGGCTGATCCGCGCCGCCGCCCGGCCGATGATGAAGCAGCGGTTAGGGCGCGTCGTCTCGATCACCTCCGTCGTCGGCGCGACCGGCAATCCGGGGCAGGCGAACTACGCGGCGTCGAAGGGCGGGCTGACCGCGATGAGCAAGGCACTCGCGCAGGAGCTCGGGAGCCGGAACATCACCGTCAACTGCGTCGCCCCCGGCTTCATCCGCTCCGCGATGACCGACACATTGCCCGAGGCGCAGCGGACGGCGCTGACCGCTCGCATCCCGGCCGGCAAGCTGGGCGAAGGCGCGGACGTCGGCGCGGCGGTGGTGTACCTCGCCAGCCGCGAGGCGGGCTATGTCACCGGCCAGACGCTGCACGTCAACGGTGGCATGGCGATGATCTAGGTTGGCCGACATCTGGCGCTTGCCACCCCCGGAGCCCCGTTCTACGGGCGTTCAGGAACCGACAACCGCCCAATGCATGAGGGACGTACCATGAGCGACACCGCCGACCGGGTGAAGAAGATCGTCGTCGAGCATCTCGGCGTCGAGGCGGACAAGGTGACCGAGGACGCGAGCTTCATCGACGATCTGGGCGCGGACAGCCTCGACATCGTCGAGCTGGTGATGGCGTTCGAGGAGGAGTTCGGCGTCGAGATCCCCGACGCCGCCGCCGAGAAGATCACCACCGTCAAGGACGCGATCGGCTATATCGACGAGCACAAGGCCTGAGGCGCTCGCGCTTCGAGGGCCGCGTCTGAACGGCTCCCCGTCCCGAACCGAGCGGGCGGGGGGCCGTTTCGCTGTTGGGAGAGGATGGAATGCGTCGCGTCGTCGTCACCGGTCTGGGGCTCGTCACGCCGCTGGGCGCCGATGTCGAGACGTGCTGGGCGAACCTCATCGCGGGCAAGTCGGGCGCGGGGCCGATCACGCGCTTCGACGCCGCCGGCCAGAAATGCCGTATCGCCTGCGAGGTGAAGCCCGCCGGCCATGAATATGGCTTTGACCCGAACAGGCGCGTCGACCACAAGGTGCAGCGACAGGTCGACCCGTTCATCGTCTACGGCATCGACGCGGCCGGGCAGGCGCTGGAGCATGCGGGGCTGACCGAGATGAGCGAAGCCGAGCGGTTCCGGGCGGGCTGCTCGATCGGCGCGGGGATCGGCGGGCTGCCGGGCATCGAGAGCGAGTCGCTGGTGTGCCGTGACAAGGGGCCGACACGCGTATCGCCGCATTTCGTCCACGGGCGGCTGATCAACCTGACATCGGGGCAGGTGTCGATCAAATACGGGCTGATGGGGCCGAACCACGCGGTCGTTACCGCCTGCTCGACCGGCGCGCACTCGATCGGGGATGCCGCGCGGATGATCGCGATGGATGACGCGGACGTGATGCTGGCGGGCGGGTCGGAAGGGGCGATCTGCCCGCTCGGCATCGCCGGCTTCGCGCAGGCGCGTGCGCTGTCGACCGCGTTCAACGACACGCCCGAGAAGGCAAGCCGCCCTTATGACGTCGCCCGCGACGGGTTCGTGATGGGCGAGGGCGCGGGCGTCGTCTGCCTGGAGGAATATGAGCGCGCCCGCGCGCGCGAGGCGACCATGTACGCCGAGGTGATCGGTTACGGCCTGTCGGGCGATGCCTACCACGTCACCGCGCCGCATCCGGAGGGATCGGGCGCGTTTCGCGCGATGGAAATGGCGATCCGCAAGTCCGGCCTGGCGCTGTCCGACATCGACTATATCAATGCGCACGGCACCTCCACGCCGCTCGGCGACGAGCTGGAGCTGGGGGCGGTGCGGCGCTTGTTCGGCGACGCGATCGGCGGCGTGTCGATGAGCTCCACCAAGTCAGCGATCGGCCACCTGCTGGGCGGCGCGGGCGCGGTGGAGTCGATCTTCTGCATTCTCGCCATGCGGGACCAGATCGTGCCGCCGACGCTCAACCTCGACAACCCCAGCGAAAATTGTGCGGGCGTCGACCTGGTCCCCCACACGGCGAAGAAGCGGCAGGTGCGGGCGGTGCTCAACAACAGCTTCGGGTTCGGCGGCACCAACGCGTCGCTGGTGATGCGGGCGGTTTGAGCGGCGGTGGTCTTGTGTCTAGTCTCCATCTTCTCGTCACCGGCATGACGGGTAACGGTCGAGGCCCCCGGGTCCGCCATGCCCCGACGTCGTAGCCGAGGCCTCGGCTCCCGCACGCTGCTCGCCGCGCTGGCGCTGGCGGCGGCGCTGTTCTGGGTCGCGCACGACTGGCGCGGGCAGGGGCCGTTGCGGCGAAGCGAAACCGTCGCGGTGCCCAAGGGCGCGTCGGTCGCCAGCGCGGCGACGGTGCTGGAGCGGGCGGGCGCGATCCGCTCGGCGCGGCGCTTCCGGCTGTGGGCCAAGCTGTTCGGGAGCGCGGGCGCGATCCGGGCGGGTGAATATCGCATCCCCGCGCGGCTGAGCCAGGCGCAGATCCTCAAGCTGTTGCAGGGCGGGCGCACGTTTCAGCGCTTCGTGACGGTGCCCGAAGGCTGGCCTTCGGTGCTGGTCCAGCACGCGCTCGCCGAGGAGAGCGAGCTGCGCGGCGCGGCCCCGCTGCCCGCCGAGGGTAGCGTGCTGCCCGACAGCTACAGCTTCTCGCAAGGGGAGCCGCGCACGGCGGTGGTCGCGCGGATGCGGCGCGCGATGGACAAGCACCTCGCCGCCGCCTGGACACGGCGCAAGCCGGGTATTGCGGTGGCAACCCCGCGCGAGGCGCTGATCCTCGCCTCGATCGTCGAGAAGGAGACGGGCAAGCCCGCCGAGCGACGCGAGGTGGCGGCGGTGTACGGCAACCGGCTGAAGCGCGGGATGATGCTGCAGGCCGACCCGACGATCATCTATCCCATTACGCACGGCAAGCCGCTCGGGCGGCGTATCCTCGCGTCGGAGGTCCATGCGAAGAACGCCTACAACACCTATGCGATGACCGGGCTGCCCGCCGGCCCGATCTGCAATCCCGGCCGCGCCTCGATCGACGCGGTGCTCGACCCTGCGCCGAGCGAGGCACTGTATTTCGTCGCGGACGGGACGGGCGGGCACGTCTTTGCGACGACGCTGGAGCAGCACAACGCGAATGTGAGGCGGTGGTACGCGCTTCGGCGCGCGCGGGGCGAGATGTAGCTACCCGTACGCCTGCGCGAACGCCGCCGCCGCGCCGAACAGGCCGGGCTGAGCCAGCGTGATGAGCTTCACCGGCAGCGACGCCATCAACTGCCGGAAACGTCCCTTTGCCGCGAAACGCTCGGCGAACCCCGAGAGCGCCAGCCGGTCCTTGAGCCGCAGTCCCAACCCGCCCGCGATCACCACCGCTTTGGCCCCCTGCGCGAGCGCGAGATCGCCCGCCACCGAGCCGAGCGCGAGGCAGAAACGGTCGAGCGCCGCCAGCGCGAGGCTGTCGCACCCCTTCAGCGCCGCCGCCCACAGCGCCTTGTCGTCGAGCCCCGCGACCGTGCGCCCCTCGATCGCGGCGAGGGTCTCGTAGATCGGGACGATGCCGGGTCCCGCGCATACCCGCTCCGCCGACACACGCGTGAATCGGGCGCGCAGTCGCGTGACCAGCGCGTCCTCCACCGCGTCGTGGGGCGCGAAGCCGATATGGCCGCCTTCGGTCTCCAGCACATGATAGCCGGTCGCGGTCCGTAGCAGCTGCGCGACCCCGAGCCCGGTGCCCGGCCCGCAGACGGTGGTGACGCCCAGTCCGGGCAGCGGCACATCCGGTCCGCAAAGATGCTCGAACGCCTTGTCGGGTGCCTGCGCCGCCGCATGGCCGACGGCGCCGAAATCGTTGAGCAGGACGTATTGGTCGACCCCGAGCCGCTCGCTGATCAGCGCTGGTCGGATCATCCACGGGTTGTTGGTGAGACGGATCACCTCGCCGCCGATCGGCGAGGCGACCGCGATTGCGGCAGCGCGGGGGAGCGGGCGTGCGAGCGTGGCGCCGAACGCCCGCCACGCTGTCTGCAGGCTGGCGTAGTCGGCGGTGCGAAGCGTGACGGGTTCGCCAAGCGCGACCACGCGCCCGGCCTCGACGGTCGCGACAGCGAACCGCGCGTGTGTCCCCCCGATGTCGGCGACGACGAGGTCGATCACGCGAGTAGAGTCACGGTGCCCAGTGAATATCCACCGGCAGCTCCGTCTCCGCGAGCACCCGCCCGATGGGATAAGGCGACGACGGCCCTTGGTCGATCGCCCGCTCAATCACGTCGCGCTTGTCCTGCCCGGTAACCGCGATCGTCAGCGCCTTCGCGGAGGTGAGCGCCGCCCGGCTCAGCGTCACGCGCGGGACAGGTGCCTCCTTTGGCAGCGGGTCGGGCATTACGCCGAGCGCGCGCCGCTCGCGCGGTCCGTTGAGCGCCTCGTCGAAGTCGGGGCCGGGGAAGATCGACGCGGTATGCCCGTCGCCGCCGACGCCCAATAGCACCAAGTCGAGCGGCCAGTGCAGGTCCGCGACCCGCGCGTCCGCCGCGCGCCCGGCCGCCCGATAGTCGGCCGCCTTGTCGCTCACCAGCGGGATCACCCGCGCGCCAGCCGGGATGAACGCCTTGCCGAGCATCGTCGCGTTCGACAGCGGGTCGCCCAGCGGCACAATCCGGTCGTCGCCGGGGATGATCGTTACCCGCTTCCAGTCGAGCTTCGCCTTGGCGAGCTTCGCGTAGATCGGCACGGGCGTCTTGCCGCCCGACAACGCAATCACCGCGCCCCCGCGCGCGTCGAGCGCGGACTCGATCACGAACTGCAGATCGCCCGCGACCGCTCCCGCCATTTCGTCCGCGTCGTCATAGTCCCACCATTCGATCTCGGTCATGTCTGGTCCTTGATAGCCCTCTCCCGTCTGCGGGAGAGGGTTGGGTGAGGGTATGTCTGCAACAGAGCGGACGCTTCGCCAAGGAAGGCCCTCACCGGCCTCGCAGGCTCGGCCACCTCTCCCGCAAGCGGGAGAGGGTCAAGAGGCACCTGCGTTCGGATCAATCGTCCTGCCACGTCACTCCGTCGCGCTCGGGCAGGGCGATCGCGCTGCCCGGGCCCCAGCTGCCCGACGGGTAGCTTTTCGGCTTGGTGCCGTTTGCGTCCCAACCGGCCCGGATCGCGTCGATGAAACGCCATTGCGCTTCCACTTCGTCGCGCCGGACGAACAGCGTCTGGTCGCCCTCGATCAGGTCGAGCAGCAGCCGTTCATAGGCGATCCGCCGCCGCTGCTTGAACTGATCGTCGAGGCTGAGGTCGAGCGGCACCTCGCGCAGCCGGATGCCGTCGCGGTCGAGCCCCGGCTCCTTGGCCATCACCAGCAGCTGGATATATTCCTCCGGCTGAAGCCGGATCACCATGACGTTGTTCTGCAACTGCCCGCCGCGCGAGGCGAACATCGAATGCGGCACCGGCTTGAACTGGATCGCGATCTCCGACCGGCGGGTGGCGAGCCGCTTGCCGGTGCGGAGGTAGAACGGCACCCCCTGCCAGCGCCAGTTGTCGATATGCGCCTTCACCGCAACGAAGGTTTCGGTGTCGCTCGGCTTGCCGAGCTCGTCGACATAGCTCGGCACGAACTCGCCCCCGCTCGCGCCCGAGGCGTATTGGCCGGTGACCACGCAGCCCTGAACATCGCTCGCCGTCATCGGGCGCAGCGAGCGGAGCACCTTCACTTTCTCGTCGCGGATCGCCGTACCGTCGAACTGGGTCGGCGGCTCCATCGCGATCAGCGCGAGCAGCTGCAGGATATGGTTCTGCACCATGTCGCGCAGCGCGCCGGTCTCGTCGTAATAGCCCGCGCGCTGCTCAAGCCCGACCGTCTCCGCGATGGTGATCTGGACATTGTCGACGCCGCCGGCGTTCCAGATCGGCTCGAACAGCATGTTGCCGAAGCGCAGCGCGAGGATGTTCTGGACCGTCTCCTTGCCGAGGTAATGGTCGAAGCGGAACGTGCGGTCCTCGGGAAAGGCGGCGGCGACCGCGTCGTTGATTTCCGCGCTCGACGGCAGGTCGTGGCCGAGCGGCTTCTCGAGCCCGACGCGCACCGTCGGCCCGGCGAGCCCGGCCTTTGCGAGCCCCTGTATCACCGCCTCGAACAACGACGGCGCGGTGGACAGAAACACCGCCAGCCCGCCCGCGACATCGCCGACCTTGGCCGCGAGCGCATCGAAGCTGGCCCCCGCGGCGACGTCGAGCGGAACGTAGCTCAGCCGCTCCAGGAAGCTTGCGATGACGTCCGGCTGCTTGCGGTCGGCGGGCAGGAACTTGTCGAGCGCCTTGCTGGCCAGCTCACGAAAGGCCGCGTCGTCGAGGTCGGAGCGCGACGTGCCGGTAATGGTCAGCCCGTCCGGCAACAACTTGTCGGCATGGAGGTTACACAGCGAGGGCAGCAGCATCCGCTGCGACAGGTCGCCCGTCGCGCCGAACAACAGCATCTTGCCGACGGGGTGGCGGGTCGTTTCGGTCGGCATGGCGGCTCCTGACGAGGTGACGTGGTGCAAGCGCGACGCGCGCCCGGCGGTTCCTTACAGGCGCAGTCCGGCCAGCGGATCAAGCCCGGCGAGCAGGTTCAGGTTCTGCACCGCCGCGCCGCCCGCGCCCTTGCCGAGATTGTCGAGCGTGGCGAGCAGGCGGACCTGTCCCTCTACCGGATCGGCAAACGCATGAAGGGTTATGCGGTCCGTGCCCGCGTCGTCCTCGATCTGGATCCCGTCTACTTCGTTGTAAGACACACGGATCAGCGGTGAGCCAGCGTAGGCAGCGTCAAAGATATCATCGATGTCACCGGGACCATAGCCCGGGTTGAGTCTGGACCAATGAAGCGGAACCTCGATCACCATGCCCCGATATGTATTGGCGACCGAGGGCAGAAAGATCGGTGCGTTTGCAAGGCCAGCGTAGCGCGTCATCTCGGGCACGTGCTTGTGCCCGAGCCCGAGCGCGTAGGCGCGATGCGCCGAACCGCGGCCCGCCTCGAACTGCGCGATCATAGCTTTGCCGCCGCCGGAGTAGCCCGACGTGCCATGGACGACGAGTGGGGTGTCGCGGGGGATCAGCCCCGCGCGGACCAGCGGCGCGACCAGCGCGAGGAAGCCGGTCGGGTAACAGCCCGGGTTCGACACCCGTGTAGCGCCCGCGACGTCGAACCCCAGCTCGGGGTAACCATAGGTCCACCCCTCCGCCACCCGGTGCGCGCTCGACGCATCGATCACGCGCGTCCGCGGGTTGGTGATCAGCGCCACCGCCTCCCGCGCCGCCTCGTCGGGCAGGCACAGGATCACCACGTCCGCGTCGTTCAGGGCCTCGCGCCGGGCCGACGCGTCCTTGCGCCGAGCCTCGTCGAGCGCGATCACGCCGACGTCACTGCGCCCCGCCAGCCGCTCGCGAATGTCGAGCCCGGTCGTTCCCGCCGCGCCGTCGATGAACACGCTCACGCTCAAGCCGCGTCGCCCAGCGCGGCACGATCGAGATAGCCGACCAGCGCGCGGTCGGGCGCGCGGCCCCAGGCATGGTCGCCCGCGAACTCCAGCACCTCGAACAGCTCCCCCGGTTGCAGCTCCGCGACCACCTCGCCGCCGTCGCGCGCGGATCGAAGCATCGCTGCATGCGCGATCCGGCACGGCATCGGCGCAGCGAAATGCGGCGCGAACACACGCCCCGCCAGTCTGATATCCGCCAGATCGCTGCGGACCGCGTCGGTGCGCGGATCGAGCGCCACCGACGGCCCGGTCAGCGCGAAGCCTCTAGGCGGGGACGGGCTCGCGTACGCGGGGCTGTTCGGCGTCGCCGATGAACTGTCCGAACTCCTCAAGAAAATCGGCCCCCTCGGACGTACGCGCGACGAAGATGTTGCGCTTGTCGGTATCGTCCCGCTGCCGGCGCAGATAGCCGAGCGCGCCCAACCTGTTCAAGGCGCGCGTCACCACCGGCTTGGACACGCCCAGCATCCGCGCGAGCCCGCGCACCGTATGCGGGCCCGGGTTGAGGTACACCACCAGCAGCAGCGCCATCTGCCGGTTGGTCAGGTCGGGCTCGCCCGAGCGGACATAGTCGACCAGTGTCGCCATCCAGCTTTTCAATATGGGTTCCGCGAGGGTCGCCACTTCGTGCCTCCCGGCCGGGCTGGTTGATGAACAAGGGTGCGGCGCCGTCAACGAAGCGCCACGCGGCTTGTTTCCGTACTCCTTCGCCCCGATCCGCCGCTTTCGCGCGTCGGTTGATCGCCGGGGGAGGCTCGCCTATGTGCCCGGCAGTCGCGCCGCGGGCGTGTTCCTCAGCCAGGTCGATTGCCCCCGATGTTCACGTTTCTGCTCGTCTTTCACGCCGTCATCGCCGCCGCGCTGGTGACGGTGATCCTGATGCAGCGGTCAGAGGGCGGCGGTCTCGGCATGGGCGGCAGCCCGTCCGGGCTGATGAGCGCGCGCGGTGCGGCCGACTTCCTGACCCGCGCCACCTCCGTGCTCGCGGCGGTGTTCATCGGCTTCTCGATCCTGCTCGCGGTGCTCGCCTCGACCCGGCACTCGACCGCGACGATCGACACCTCGCTCGCCCGGCACGCGCAGCCTGCGGTGACGCAGCCCGTTCCGGCCGAGCCGGTCGCGCCGTTCAGCAACACCGCGGCGGGCGCAAGCGGCGTCGCCCCGCCCGACAACGGCGCGGTCCCGCTCGCGCGCTGACCAACACCGCATCGTCACGCGGCTCGCGTCCGGCATCGAGTCGGGTGCTTGTCGCTGCTCGCGTATAACGGCTAGGCAACTCCTCCCATGACGCGGTTCATCTTCATCACCGGCGGCGTGGTTTCCTCGCTCGGCAAGGGTCTCATGGCGGCGAGCCTCGCGGCATTGCTCCAGGCGCGCGGCTATCGCGTCCGCATCCGCAAGTTCGATCCGTATCTGAACGTCGATCCGGGGACGATGAGTCCGTACCAGCATGGTGAGGTGTACGTCACCGACGACGGCGCGGAGACCGACCTCGACCTCGGCCACTACGAGCGCTTCACCGGCGTCGCCTCGCGCCAGTCGGACAACATCACCTCCGGCAGGATCTACAAGACGATCATCGAGCGCGAGCGGCGCGGCGACTATCTCGGCGCGACGGTGCAGGTCATCCCGCACGTCACCGACGCGATCAAGGCGTTCGCCCGGGCGGAGACCGACGACCTCGACTTCGTGCTGTGCGAGATAGGCGGCACGGTCGGCGACATCGAGTCGCTGCCGTTCATCGAGGCGCTGCGCCAGCTCAGGAACGAGGTCGGGCGCGGCAACGCGGTGTCCGTTCACGTCACGCTGGTTCCCTACATCACCGCCGCGGGCGAGCTGAAGACCAAGCCGACGCAGCATTCGGTCCGCGAGATCGCCGCGCTGGGTGTGTCGCCCGACGTGCTGGTGTGCCGCTGCGAGCACCCGCTGCCGCCGTCCGAGCGCGCGAAGATCGCGCTGTTCTGCAACGTCCCCGCTTCTGCCGTCATCCCCGCGCTCGACGCGAAGAGCATCTACGCGGTGCCGCTCCAGTATCATGCCGAGGGGCTGGACGAGGAGGTGCTGCGCGCGTTCGGGATCACGCCGTCGTCCGCGCCCGACTTGACGCGCTGGCGCGACATCGTCGAGCGGCTGACCAACCCGGAGGGCGAGGTGACCGTCGGGGTGGTCGGCAAATATGTCGGGCTGCAGGACGCGTACAAGTCGCTCAACGAAGCGCTGGTCCATGGCGGCATCGCCAACCGCGTTCGCGTCAAGGTCGACTGGATCGACGCCGAGCTGTTCGAGCGCGAGGACGCGGCCGAGATTGCCGCGCGGCTGGAGCCGTGCCACGCGATCCTCGTCCCCGGCGCGTTCGGCGAGCGCGGCGCGGAGGGCAAGATCGCCTCCGTCCGCTTCGCGCGCGAGCGCGAGATCCCCTATTTCGGCATTTGCTTCGGGATGCAGATGGCCTGTATCGAGGGCGCACGCGACCTCGCGGGCATCGCCGATGCGAGCTCGACCGAGTTCGGCGCGACCGCCGAGCCGGTCGTGGGTCTCATCACCGAGTGGATGGGGCATGAGGGGCTGGAGCGGCGCGAGGCGGCGGGCGACCTCGGCGGTACGATGCGGCTGGGCGCGTACCCGGCGCGGCTCGACGGCAACAGCGTGGTCGCGTCGATCTACGGCGGGACCGAGATCAGCGAGCGCCACCGCCACCGCTACGAGGTCAACACGCACTATCGCGATGCGCTGGAGCGCGGCGGGCTGGTGTTCAGCGGGATGAGCCCCGACGGCGCGCTGCCCGAGATCGTCGAGCGTCCCGACCACCCCTGGTTCGTCGGCGTCCAGTTCCACCCGGAGCTTAAGAGCAAACCCTTCGACCCGCACCCGCTATTCGCAAGCTTCATCGCGGCCGCGGTGCGGCAGAGCCGGTTGGTGTGAGGGATAGCGGGTTGACGATGGCGGAACGGCACCGCACTTTCTCTGGCGTTGGAGCAAACCTCGATGCATTCATTGCGAACACAGCCTCCGAAAAACTTTTCGGAGTTCGATATGGTTAGAACGCTCGCCACTATAGGCGTGCAGGATTACATCTTCCCATCAGGCTCGTGCGGCGCGATTGTCCTGGTTCACCGCGATGGCCGCGCGTTTGAGGTTGAGTTCACTGAGCCGGTTTCTGCCGTACTGACCTTGGAAGCAAGCGAGATTGAAGCGGCTTAGTGGCGAAGCTGATCGGTATACGGATAGGTCCCGATGCGAAGATAACTCGCTATCTTCTTGCCACCGATCACCCGATCGGCGGCGACAAGGCCCGCTTCTTCGTCGCCCTTGGGTTCGCGTCCGACGCGCCTGACGCGCTGGCGACCGCGCTCCCCCAGCACGCAGACGCGCACCCGGTGTTTGCGGAGCGCGAGCATAGCCGAGGCGTCAATCGCGAGGTAAGAGGCCTGCTCGTGACACCAGACGGTCGCAACCCGTCGATCGTGACAGTTTGGTTCCAGCCGTCAGGCGAAAACCTGCACCGATTTGTCACCGCCTACCCGGGATGACAAGACGCCCGGACCTTGCGACCCGGGCGCTCTCACTACCGCTTCGGCGGAAGTGTGCCGGAGCGGTTACCTCGTTACGCGGCTTGCGCCTGCTCCGCCTTGGGCTGCGTCTCGACAGCCGCCAGCGGGGCGCCAGTCTTGATCGCGATGCTCTTGGGCTTCATCGCCTCCGGCACCTCGCGGACGAGGTCGATGACCAGCAGGCCGTCGTTGAGCCGCGCGTCCTCGACGAATACGAAGTCGGCGAGCTCGAACCGGCGCTCAAAGCTACGGTTGGCGATGCCGAGGTGGAGGTAGGCCGCACCGGCGCGCTCTTCCTTCTTGCCCGCGACCAGCAGCAGGTTCTGCTGCGCGGTGATCTCGATCTCGTCGCGGGTGAAGCCCGCGACGGCGAGCGTGATGCGGTAGCGGTCGTCGGCGACGCGCTCGAGGTTGAACGGGGGATAGTTGTCGGCCGCCGCGCGCGAGTTCGCTTCGATCAGATCGAACAGGCGATCGAAGCCCACGGTGGAGCGGCGATAGGGAGTCAGGTCGAGACGCATATCAATACCTCTTGTTGAGCGAGTTGATGAGGACGACCGGGGAGCCCGCACCGTCCGGATACGCGGCCCTGCGTGGCACCGCACAGAGCCTATCTGGTACAAGATCGCGGCGCTTCAAGGGGCCGGATCGGGTGAAATGCGATTTTTGGGGGAGGTGGGTTGGTCCGCTCGGCGGGCGCGACGACGGCGAAGCCGCCGTCGGACGGGTCGGCTTAGCCGCCCGCCGTCCGGTTGGGGCGATGCGCTGCGCGCAACGCGCCTCGCCCCAACGGCAAACGCCCGGGCCGTTGCCAGCCCGGGCGCCTGCGTGACGATCGCTCGTCAGCCCCCTTGGTGCCCACCGTCGCGCGTTCGTCGCTGCGTACCCGGCAGGGCGATCCCCGAACCACGGCCACGGCCTGTGTCTCGATGCAGGATGGCTATGCCGGGTTCGCGTTCTTGTCATCAGTTAAGCCGAGGGCCTTGCGCGATTGCGGTCACGATGTTGCGTTCGCGCAACAGATGCGCCCGCGTTGCCAGCCACAGGCCTTCCGCCTAGAGCCGAAGCACCTCTCGCCGAGCACTTGCCAGCCCATGATCCTGTCCCGCTATGAACGGATGATCGCCCGGCGCTACCTGCTGCCCGGCAAGGGGGAGCGGTTCATCGTCGTCGTCGCCGCGTTCAGCCTCGGCGCGGTGATGCTCGGCGTCGCCGCGCTGATCATCGTCATGAGCGTGATGAACGGCTTCCGCGCCGAGCTGTTCGACAAGATCATCGGGCTGAACGGCC